>DASUTC010000263.1 GCA_036374795.1 Herpetosiphonaceae bacterium | reverse complement strand
GAAACCGCGAACACCGGCCTACTCATCACATCGCGAACATGGAGCGTTTGCATGGTCAGCCTCCCGGCTGTAGCCTATTCCTCGATAATCAAGGCGTTGACCATACCAAACATGCCATGCTCCGACTCGGCGTGTGACAGGATGTGGCAGTGGAAGGCCCAGACGCCAGGATTATCACAATCAACGATCACATCCCAACGCTCGCCGGGCGCGACGTTCAACGTGTCGCACTCCCAGGGCTGCGGCTGCGCATAGCCGTCCTTCGCGACGACCAGATAGGATAGGCCGTGCAGGTGCATCGGGTGGATCATCATGCCCTCGTTCATGAAACGGATTCGCACTTTTTGTCCCAGCCTCGCCGTCAACGGCTGCGTCGCCGGAAAGCCCTTCCCGTTCCAGGTATAGCCGTGCGCAGTATCGTTCAGGATGACCGTATAATCCTTGTCATAGGCAGGCTCTTTCGACGGGTCTTTTGGCTCGACGATGAACGCACCCAGCAAGCCCATGCTCACCTGCTTGGTGGAGTTGTGATGTGAGTGGTACATATGCGATCCGGCGTTCGGCACGACGAACTCATAGGTGAAGGTTTCGCCAGGCCGGATCGGCGGCTGCGTGATGAAGGGCACGCCATCCATCTTGTTGGGCATTTTGACGCCGTGGACGTGAACCGCCGTGCTCTCGTCCAGCTCGTTTTTGACGATGATCCGCACGGTATCGCCCTGAGTGACACGGATCTCCGGGCCGGGCAACTGCCCGTTGTAGGTCCAGGCCTCAAGCTTCTTCCCCGGCTCGACTTCCCACATGACCGTTTTGCACGTGAGATCATAGACCTTGACCGTGCCGTCCATCCGTGGCTCAAGAAGCTGACCGCCGAGGCCCTCGGTCCTGGCGGGGAACGACTTAACGCCCGCCTCGTGCATGCGATCCATCTCTTCCCAGGCGTTGCCTGCGGCGGCTGTCGTTGCGGGCGCGGCCTGATGCGAGGCGTCTTGCGTGCTACCGGCGGGCGCGGCAGCGGTGGTAGCAGCCGGTGCCGTGCTGCTGCACGCGGAGAGAACCGTGGCTGCGGCGGGGATCGTCAGGCCAATGCCCATAGCTTTCAAAATATCGCGGCGGCTGCGAGGTTTGGTGGCGCTGTCTACAAGTTTATTCTTCAGGTCGTGCGAGTTCATGGATGTTGGACTCCTCAGGTCGTTATCATTGCTGGTGCTGACTGATGTTGATTGTAAAAGGTTCTCGCCCTTTCTTCGGGAATATTTATTTACCTGAGGTGATGGAGTCGCAACCGGAGAACAAAAGAACAAAAGAACAAGGGAACAAAGACTTAACTCCTTTGTTCCCTTGCTCCCTTGTTCCCTTATTTGCTGCCCACCGCAGGTAGGAGAGCGGCACAGCATAATGGCGGCTGCGCGGTGGTCAGGATAGGGCATGTCCAGGCTCGAATATGCATAGCGCACTCGATCGCGAAATGCTATACTT
This sequence comes from Herpetosiphonaceae bacterium, assembly GCA_036374795.1. Lineage (NCBI taxonomy): Bacteria > Bacillati > Chloroflexota > Chloroflexia > Herpetosiphonales > Herpetosiphonaceae > Herpetosiphonaceae bacterium. The sequence goes on along the minus strand of DASUTC010000263.1, from coordinate 23,024 downwards.
GTAGCATATGAACTCCTCTGAACGTAATCGTTTATTGCAACTGCCGCTCCACGAAGTTCCGTTTGTGCTCTTCGACGTGGAAAGCACCGGCCTTGAACCACAGAACGGCGACCGCGTATGTGAGATCGCCCTGATTCACTGGCAGGGCGGTGTTCAGCACGGCAGCTACCAGACGCTCATCAATCCAGGCAGGCCAATCAGCCCGGACGCTTTCGCCGTCAATAACATTGGCGCGGATCTGCTGGTCAGAGCGCCGTCGTTTGCCGCGATCAGCGATACGCTGCTTGAGCACCTCGACGGCAAGGTGCTGGTCGCGCATAACGCGCCCTTCGACTTTTCGTTTCTCAACGTGGAACTGGTGCGGCTGGGCAAGCCCGTGCTCAACAATCCGCTGATCGATACCCTCCAGCTGGCGCGCACCTTCTTGATCCACGAGCGCTACAACCTCGCGGCGCTCTCGCGTGCGCTCGGCGTCGAAAGTCCCTCGCACCGCGCAATGAGCGATGTGATCGCGCTGAAGGCGCTGCTGGTGCATCTGCTTGATCGGCTGCGGATGCTGGGCGTCTCCACGCTCGACGATCTGCTGCGCGCGCAGCGGGGCCTCCTGCCGGGCGATCCGGAGCCGCCCGCGCCGCCCGCGCTGCTGACCGCGCTGCGCGAGGGTCGTAGGCTGCATATTACGTATCACACCGGCGGCGGCGATGCGGTTGCCCGCGATATTCTCCCGCTTGAGCTTCAGCGCATCGGCGGCATGCACCGGCTGATCGCGTTTTGCTATCTGCGCAACGCCCAGCGCACCTTTTATCTGGATCGCATCGGAGAGCTCGATCTGGTAGACGAGTAGCGCTAGTACGCGCCCAGCTCATGCAGCCGATCGTCGTCGATGCCGAAGTAGTGAGCGATCTCGTGGAGCACGGTTCGGCGAATCTGCTCGCGCAGCCGCTCTGTCTGCGGAAAGTCGCGCAGCAGCGGCTCTCGAAAGATCGTGATCGTGTCGGGCGCGACCATGCCGTACGAGTGGGTGCGCGCCGGGAGGGGCACGCCCTGGTACAGGCCGTAGAGCGTCTGCCAGGGCTTGATCCGCACCGCCCGCCGATGCTCTAGTCGCGGACGCGCCTCGATCAGCACCTCGATATTCTCGAACGCCTCGGCAAACTCAGGCGGTAGCCCCTCCAACACCTCGACGACGATCTGCTCGAATGTTTCTTCATCCATCGATGCTTTCCTTGGCTGAGATTGGTCGATGTCACCTATCGTGCAGTGTACGTTGCTTGTGCTGGCGTGTCTAGTCTTGCGCGCGCCGTCGATCGTGAGTACACTGCTTGCGGTTCATGCCCTGCGAATCCGTGATAGATGGACTGTGAGCGGCGATCTATGCAAGAAGTGATCAAAGTGGCGACGCGGGATCAGATCCCGCCGGGCCGCATGCTGTATGCGGACGTTGACGGTCTGCCGATCGCGCTGGCGAACGTGGACGGCACGATCTATGCGTTCAGCGATTCCTGCCGCCACGCGGGCGGCTCGCTCTCGTCTGGCGTGCTGCGCGACGACGTTGTCACCTGTCCGCTCCACGGCTGGGCCTATAACGTCCGCACCGGCAAATCGGTGATTCCGCCGATCGGGCTGCGCGTGCCGACGTATGAGGTGCGCTTCGAGGGCGACGACGTGCTGGTCGTGGTCGAGTGGTAATCTATCCCCGCCGCGCCTGAATTGCGCACCCTAAAAGCTCGCATGATCTGCGACGCAGCTTTGCCGCTCGATCGGGCGGCATTTTGCTTGCTATGCTCCGGCGTTTGTGCATAAGCGATGGATCGGAGGAGCTGTGAGGGTGTCAAAGATGGTTGACCGCCGCGCGTGCCCTGCTGTGGATGGGAGCGCGCGCTAGCCTATGCTGCTGCAATGTGTGACGGCCTGCTATCTGGCGCTGCGTACGGTGCTGACCTACGGCCTGCTCCGCCGCCCGGCGCGAACCACTGCCCGGCCCAGCGTCTCGATCGTGGTTGCGGCGCGCGATGAGGCGGCCACGCTGCCCCGGCTGCTCGACGCGCTGCTGCGGCAGAGCTACGCCGATTATGAGGTGATCGTCGTGGACGATCGCTCGACCGATGCGACGCCCGACGTGCTGCGCGAGCGGCAGGCGCGCGATCCGCGCTTGCAGGTGGTGACGGTATCGGAGGTACCTGAGGATCGCACGCCGAAGATCCATGCGCTGAGCCAGGGAATCGCACGGGCGCGCGGCGCGGTGCTGCTGCTGACCGACGCCGACTGTCGCGTGCCGCCGACCTGGGTGGCTGGCATGGCCGCCTGTTTTACGCGCGATGTCGGCGCGGTGCTCGGCTACGTCGAGCTGCACGCGCCGAACGGCACGCTGCTGGAGCAGCTTCAGGCGCTGGATTATTTCTCGATGATGGCGACGATGGCGGGCGCGACCAATCTCGATCATCCGGTGGGCGCGGCGGGCGCGAATCTGGCCTACCGACGCGCCGCCTACGATCAGGCGGGCGGCTTCGAGCAGATGCTGCCGGGCGCGGTCGCCGACGATATGGTCTTGCTCCAGCATGTGCTGGATCGCACCGTTTGGCGCGTCGCGTTCTGCGATGATCCGGGCACGTTTGTCTCTACGACAGCCGAGCCAACCTTACGGCAGGCGCTCGATCAGCGGGTCCGCTGGATGGCGGGCGGCCAGGAGGTGCTGCGTCATAATCCGGCGCTGCTGGCGACCAGCCTGTTGATCGGGCTGCTCAACGGGCTGCTGCTGTCGTTCCCGATCTTGCTGGCGCGGCGTGACTTACGGCGCGCGCTCGCGCAAGCGCTGCTGGGCCGCGCGCTCGGCGATGCGGTGCATCTGGGCGTGGCTGCGGCGCGCTTTCGGCGCTGGGATCTGCTGCGCTACCTGCCGCTGTGGATCGTGCTGCAAGTGCCCTACACGGTGCTGCTGCCGGTCTACAGCAGCGTGAGCAACTGGTCGTGGAAAGACAAGGCTTGATTGAGCTGCCGGGCGCGCCATCGGGCCGGGGGTGTCCCCCACAAACTTCCCTTGCTAACAACAACAGCGGGACTCGGCTAGCCGAGTCCCGCTGCGCCTAGTAGTAGCCGCTCTCGCGAGCCATCTCGGCCATGAGCCGCTGCTGCTCCTCGGAGTACGGCCCGTGCTGCTCGTAGCGCTCGGCCAGCGTGTGCAGCGCGCAGTTGAGTTGCGGCTCGACCTCCGATCCGAGCAGCAGTTGGCGCGCGTCCGCCGCCGAGATCACGTCGCGATCGACGCTTTTGGTGCGGAAGGCGTCCATGATCTCGGCGTAGGCGTCACGGGCCTTGAGCTGCGCCAGTGCCGCGACGAGGTAGCCCTTCGCGGTGCTATCGCTCTCACGGCTGAAGCGCTCCCGCAGCTCTGTGACGACCTGATCGCGCAGCTCAGACGTGATCGTCGCCAGGTAGCTCAGGGCGGCATAGGCCGCGCCGCGCTGCTTGGGCGGCGCGGCCTGGTCGTCGGCGACGCCCAGGATCACCGGCAGCGCGTCGGCTCCAAAGCGCGCGACGATCTGCGGCGCTTCCTGTGCCCACAGGAATGCCGCCTGGGTCTGCGCGTCGTCGAACTGGAGCGGCAACTGCCGCAAGATCGGCTCGGCGGCACTGCTCGCCTGGAACTCGCCCAGGAGTCGCAGCGCGTGGAGCGGCCCCAGCCCGCCGGGCTCTGCTTCCAGCAGCGTGCGTGTCTCCAGCGCCAGCGCCAGCAGCGGCTCGACCGCCTCGTCGCCGCGCTCTAGAATCGTGCTGATCGTGCGCTCGCCTGGCCGCAGCCCCGCCTTGCGCAAAGGCTGAACCAGATCGGCGGTCGGAGGATTATGCTGCATCAATCTGCTCCTTTTCGCTGATATGCCACAGTGGGCGGAAGCTACGGCGATGCAGCGGCGTTGTGCCATGCGCCGCGATGGCATGGGCATGGAGCGCCGTGCCGTAGCCTTTGTGCATCCCGAAACGAAATGCCGGATAGCTACGATCGAAGTGCGTCATCAGCCGATCGCGAGCGGTCTTGGCGATCACCGAGGCTGCCGCAATGCTCAAGCTGGCGCTATCGCCCCGCACGATCGCGCGCTGTGGCAGCGGACAGCCCGGCAGGCGCAGCGCGTCGATCAGCAGCGCGTCGGGCAGATGCGGCAGATGCAGCACCGCCAGCTCCATCGCCAGCCGGGTGGCCTCGACGATCCCGAACCAGTCGATCAGATGCGCGGGAACGATCCCGACGCCGATCCCTGCCGCGTGCTGACAAATCACGCCTTCGAGCGTCGCGCGCTGAATCGCGCTAAGCTGCTTCGAGTCGTCGACGCCTGCCAGCAGCGTCGGCTGAGCCAGAACAGCCTCGCCCAGCACCACGGCAGCCGCCACGACCGGCCCGGCCCAGCAGCCGCGCCCGGCCTCGTCGATTCCGGCGATCGAGCGGTAGCCCTGCGCTTGCAGCGTTTGTTCTTCGTCTATCGTCGGCATACGCCCTTATTGTACAGCCGTCCGTCCAGGCGATAACCGCAGACCGGCGGCTTTAACGCCGCGCAAGATCTGTACGCGGCTGTGCGCGACATCGACCCACGTCTCGTGGACTTCAAAGCCTGCCGCCTCAAGCAGCCTGGGACGCGGATCGTCGGTGCGTACCTGCTGGGTTACGCGGTAGGCCACGTCCACGGCGGCGCTGTATGCGTCGCGGCGGGTAAAGTATGCCGCGTCGATCAGCACGATCTGACCGCCGGGCCGCAGCACGCGCCGGACCTCGGCAAAGGTTGCGGGATCGAGGATGTACTCGGCGGGAAACGTCGCTACCACATCGCTGAACTGCTCGGCGGCAAAGGGGAGATGCTGCGCGTAGCCGCGCAGCAGATCCGCGTGGCCGCCTGCCCGCTCGACCTTGCGACGCGCCAGCCGCAGCATTTGAGCCGAGGCATCCAGGCCGATCGCGGGGATCGCCCTGCGCCGCAGCGTGCGCTGGAGGTAGCCCGTGCCGCTGCCTAGCTCAAGCACGAGCACGCCCTGAAGCTGCGGCGCGGCGGCCTCGATCCAGCGCGACCACAGGCCGCGCGATACGATCGCGGCCACGAGATCATACATCCAGGCAAACTCGCGATAAAAGCGCGTAAAGGCCCAGCGCAGGAGCTGTCTGTAGAGATCTTTGCCCATCATAGGAAAGAACCAAGAACCGGGTTAGCAGCTCTTGGTTCTCAGCTCTTGGTTCTCGGTTCTCCGGCAGTTAGTAGCGGCGCTCTTTGATGCGTGCCGCCTTGCCCGACAGGTTGCGCAGGTAGTACAACTTGGCGCGGCGAACTTTACCCCGGCGCACGACCTTGATCGTCTCGACGCGGGGTGAGTGCAGCAGAAAGGTGCGCTCCACGCCGATGCCGTGCGCGCCGATGCGGCGGACGGTAAAGTTCTCGTTGATGCTGCCTGCGCGCCGCCGAATCACAACGCCCTCGAACTCCTGGATACGCTCGCGGTTGCCTTCGACAACCCGGACGCCCACCCGGACGGTATCGCCTGGCCCGAATTCGGGAATATCGGTGCGCAACTGGTCCTTAACAATTTCGTGTAGCAGATCGGCCATGAGAGTGGTCCTTTACGCCTCGCCACGCATCGAGACTTAAGATACAAGCAAAGAACAGCCGGATCAGGCGGCTGCGAACACCGGCAGGATGGGGTGCGTGGCCCCCAGACCAAAAAGAACGTAGAGGTAGGTGCCTCTACGTTAAAACTATCCGGTAATCGACGGCGATTATAGCATAGAGTTCGCGCTGTGGCAATGCGCATGCAGCGTCGATTGGGGGCATGGAGCGGGCCGGCATCAACTCGTCCTGGGCAAGACGGTACCGATGCCGAACTGCGCATTCGGGCTAAACGCGGTATAATACACTACCTGAGAATAACTCGTCTATGACGTGACAGAGCACCTATGCCGCGACCAACGGCGTCGCGGCAGCATTATAGATAGAGAGAGCGTTGACGCGGCGCCAGGGCGCCACGGGGCCGGGGTTTGGGAAAGGCCAGTCCCCGTTCTGATGCAGAATCGGCTGTTTCCCAAGACAAGCTCCTCCGCACCAGACAGAAGCGTAGGAGCGTTACTAGACGTTTGGAAGATGCCTCTGGCTGCGGCTAGAGATATGCTATACCATACGGGATTATGACCCGGAAAGAGGCGACAGATTCATGAGCGAGCAAACAACTCACGACGAGCAGACGCTTGAGCAGCGGACCAATGAAGAGCGTGTTCTTCCGCTCGTTGTGTTGGGCGAAATGGTCATCATGCCGCGTATTCCCGTGCCGCTCCAGGTAGGCAAAGGCAAGTCCTACCGCGCAATGGAGCGGGCGATGGAAGGCGACCGCGAAGTGCTGCTCATTTTTGTATCGGAATCAGAGATCGAGGGCTATAAGGGCAGCGAGCCGCAAAAGCTACCGCGTGTTGGTGTGATTGCCCGACTTGAGGAGTTTCTAAAGCTGCCCGATGATACCGTCCGCATTATTTTGGAGGGCATCGAGCGCGCCGAGATCGGCGAGTGTGTGCAGAGCGATCCGTTCTACATGGTGCGCTGCACGCCGCATCCCGATCCCGATGCCCAGGGGCCGAATGTCGAGGCGCTTGTCACCGAGGTCAAATCGCAGGTCGAAGAGATTATTAGCTTCATGCCTGAAGTCTCTCAGGAGGCCGTGGCGTTCGTGCAGCGCATCGAGCAGGCGGGCCATCTGGCCGACGTGGTTGCCTACGGTCCCGCGTTCGATTTCGAGGATCGCCTGGAGCTGCTCAACATGCTCGATCCTGAGGAGCGTTTGCAGCGCGTGCAGGTTGAGCTATCACAGCAGCTTGAGCTGCTGCGGCTGCGCGCCAAGATCCAGAGCGATACCAAGGATGCGCTGGACCAGTCCCAAAAAGAGTATTTTCTGCGCGAGCAGATGAAGGCGATCCGCCGCGAGCTTGGCGAGGACGATCTCGACGAAGATCCGATCGACGAGCTGAAGCGCAAGATTGCGGAGCTGCACGCGCCCGACTACGTCAAAGAGGCGGCGACGCACGAGCTGAAGCGGCTGATCCAGCAGGGCCTAAGCTCGCCTGAGGCCGGCGTGATCCGCACCTACATCGACTGGATCTTGTCGCTGCCGTGGGCCAAAGAGGAGCAGCAGCCGATCTCGCTGACCGAGGCCAAGCATGTGCTCGACGAAGATCACTACGGCCTGGAGAAGGTCAAGGAGCGTCTGCTGGAATACCTGGCCGTGCGTAAGCTGGCCGGAACCAAGATGCGCTCGCCGATCCTGTGTCTGGTGGGACCGCCAGGCGTCGGCAAGACCAGCCTGGGCAAGTCGATCGCGCGCTCGCTTGGCCGCGCGTTCGTGCGGGCCTCGCTGGGCGGCGTGCGCGACGAGGCCGAGATTCGCGGCCATCGCCGCACCTACATCGGCGCGATGCCGGGCCGGATCGTGCAGAGCATCAAGACCGCCAAGAGCAACCAGCCGGTCTTTATTCTGGACGAGATCGATAAGCTCGGCGCGGACTATCGCGGCGATCCGACCTCGGCGCTGCTGGAGGTGCTGGACCCTGAGCAGAACTCGACGTTCAGCGATCACTACCTGGAGATCCCCTTCGATCTCTCGCAGGTGATCTTCATCGCCACGGCCAACCAGCTCGATCCGATCCCAGCGCCGCTGCGCGACCGCATGGAGATTATCGAGCTGGGCGGCTACACCGAGGATGAGAAGCTGGAGATCGGCAAAGGCTTTCTCGTGCCGAAGCAGCGCGAGTTCCACGGCTTGCAGACCGAGCAGATGACGGTGACGGAGGCCGCGCTGCTGAAGGTGATCCGCGAGTATACCCGCGAGGCGGGCGTGCGTAACCTGGAGCGCGAGATCGCCGCGCTGTGCCGCAAGGTCGCCCGCAAGGTGGCCGATGCAGGCGATACGCCGGTCGAGGTGACGATCGACGCTGCGGATATTGCAGAGTACCTGGGGCCGGAGAAGTTCAGCTTTGGCCTGGCCGAGCAGAAGGACGAGATCGGGGTGGCGACGGGCGTGGCCTGGACGCCGACCGGCGGCGATATTCTTTCGTTCGAGGTGCTGCCGCTGCGCGGCAAGGGCGAGCTTCGGCTCACCGGGCAGCTTGGCGATGTGATGAAGGAGTCGGCGCAGGCGGCGCTCTCGTACGCGCGCTTCCGGGCCGATGAGCTGGGCATTGCCCAGACCTACTTCGACGAGCACGCGATCCATATTCACGTGCCGGAGGGCGCGGTGCCCAAGGATGGCCCGTCGGCTGGCATCACGCTCACGACCGCGCTGGTTTCGGCCATGACCGGCATTCCGGTGCGGCGCGACGTGGCGATGACCGGCGAGATCACGCTGCGCGGCAAGGTGCTGCCGATCGGCGGCCTGAAGGAAAAGACCATGGCGGCGCATCGCGCCGGGATCAAGACGTTCATCCTGCCCAAGGAGAACGTGAAAGACATCGTGGAACTGCCGCAGAAAGTGCGCGACGAGCTGCAACTGATCCCCGTCGAGACGATGGAGGAAGTGCTCAAGATCGCGCTGGCGCGGGCCGTATCGGGCGAGCGCACCACGCCGCTCCAGCCCAAGAGCGCCAAGAGCAGCAAGCGGGCAACGCCGCCGTCGGCGTAGCTGGTAGACGTATGTCGGAGACAGGGCAGGTTGTACGACCTGCCCTGTTGTGTTTATGGAGAGCGTAGACGCCGGGCTGGATGCGCAGACCACTGATCGCTGTCCGGCACCATCGGCGGCACCGCGATCATTGTGGCGCGATCGACGCTTGCGCAAAGTCGCAGTTTATGGTACAGTATGCGCCGTCACAATCACCTCGTGGCCCGATGGAACAAAACATCTCCAGTGGAGCAAGAGGCGTTGTTGACACCCCAATACGGAGGGATGTCAGAGTGGTCGAATGTGCCGCCCTCGAAATGCGGTAGGGTGTTAAAGCCCTCGGGGGTTCGAATCCCCCTCCCTCCTCCACACATGAGCAGCTTCGAGATCATCTCGAAGCTGCTTGTTCGTTCTTAACCTGCCGATGAGCCAGCCTTAACCTCTGCGCGCTATACTCCGATTGCAGAATACAACAGCCTTTTCGGGAAGCGAGGGAATTGTTGGATGACATCCCACACCTCCTGCCTGTCGGCACTGCCAGACGATCGGAGAGGAGCACATGATGGAAGTATTGCATAACCCACGCTTATCGCAGCTTGAGGCATGGCTGCGCGCGGGCTGGCAGATCGAGGAGCCGGTCTTGCAGCGCAGCGCGTATCATGGCGCTGCCGGACGGATCTGTGTTTTCGAGGTCGTGGTCAATCATTGCGGCGATCGACATGTGATTGCGCTGGCGGACGAACCCGATGTGTACACATTCCTCGATCGGCACCGGCTCGCGATTCTGGACGTATCCTAAAAGGGCTGACGCCTGCGCGCCAGCCCGTTGCAGCTACATATCGACGCCGCCGAAGCCGCCGCCACGGCTGCCGCCCTGATTGCCGCCGAGGCCGCCCTGGCTGCCGCCGAAACCGCCCTGGCTGCCGCCCAGGCCGCCGCTCATCATGCGCTTGACCGCCATCGCGGCAATGCCTGCCAGCGCGGCCTTTGCCAGCGGATTGCTCATCAAGCCGCCGCCCTGCCCACCGCCGACCATCTGCTGATTGCCGCCGCCCAGGAGCTGACCAAGCAGGCCGGGCTGCTGCTGCTGCATACGGCTCGTCACCTGGGCCAGATACCGAGGATCTTGCAGGCGATCATCGATGCCGTCGCCGTTCAGGTCGGGGACGTTGTAGCCCTGCTGCGTTGCTTGCTGGCGCAGATGATGGCCGAACTGCATGCGCTCCTGCGGCGACATCCGCCCGAACGCATCCTGCGCCGACTCCTGGTAGACATCGGGCGGCAGATGCGGCGCGACCTGCTGATAGCGCTGGTATGCCTCATCGTCGGAGATGCCGTCGTAGGGCGAGCCCTGGTCATAGCGGTTGATAAAATCCTCGTACTGCTGCCGTCCCTGTCCGCCGCCGAGCAAGTTTTGAAGCAAATCCATTCTTCTCCTCCTCAATCCTTTATGGCAAGATATGATCTACCTCTCTGCATGTCTCGTGCCAGCCATCGAACGGCCTGATCCTGGGCGCAGGGCGCGCTCCCAAAGCGTCGCCTAGCCGAAGCGCCCGGTTATATAATCCTCGGTGCGCCGGTCGCGCGGGTTGGTGAAGATCTGCGAGGCGGGTCCTGCCTCGATGCACTCGCCCATCAAAAAGAACGCGGCGTCATCGGCGATACGACCAGCCTGCTGCACATTGTGCGGCGCGATCACGATCGTGTACTGGCGCTTCAGCTCGATCAGCGCCTCCTCGATCTTGGCTGTGGAGATCGGATCGAGCGCGGCGGTCGGCTCGTCCAGCAGGATGACCTCCGGCTCCAGCGCCAGCACCCTGGCGATCGACAGGCGCTGCTGCTGCCCGCCGGAGAGCGACTGAGCGGGCGAGTTCAGGCGATCCTGAACCTCGTCCCAGAGCGCCGCCGCTTGCAGCGCGTGCTGCGCAATATCGTGAAGCTGCGACTGTGAGCGCACGCCGCGCATCCGGGGGCCGTACACGATATTGTCGAAGATCGTCATCGGCAGCGCGACCGGCAGCGCAAAGACCATGCCAACCCGCCGTCGCAGCGCGGCGACATCGATGCCGGGCGCGTAAATATCCTGGCCGTCGAGCAGGATGTGCCCGCCGCGCGTGCCTGGCTCGCCGATCTCGTTCAGCCGATTCATCGAGCGCAGCAGCGTAGTCTTGCCGCCGCGCGCCGGGCCGAAGATTGCCAGAATGGAGTTGCGCTCGACGTTGAGCGTCACATTGCGCAGCGCCGACTCGTCGCCGTAGCTGTATGAAAAATTGTCGATCTGGATCTTAGGTGCCATAGCTCATGCGCTGCCTTGTTTCGAGTGCAAAGTTCAGGCCATCATCCGGCCCAGAGGGCGCCCGCCGTCTCTCGATTGCATCCGCGAGGGGAGCATCCGGAACGTGGTTCCTGGTTCTTGGCTCTGACCTTTTGTTGCTTTATTCCCTTGATCCCTTGTTCTGTCGTTTCTCAGTTCTTGGGCGCATTAGCGACGGACCGCATGGGCCACACTGCGCGTGATCAGCGCGTTCGCCACCACGTTGATGATCAAAATGCTGATAATCAGCACTGCGCCCGTCGCGTACGCCTTTGGCAGCGAAATGCCCTCGACCGCCAGAATATAAAAGTGGACCGCCATCGTGCGCGTCGGCGAGAGGACCGAGGTAGGAATGTTGAGCGCGGTACCCGCTGTAAAGATCACCGCTGCCGTCTCGCCTACAGCCCGTCCGAAGCTCAGGATCACGCCGGTGATGATGCCGGGCAGCGCGTTGGGCAGCACCACCGTGCTCACCATCTGCCAGCGCGACGCTCCCAGGCCGTAGCTGACCTCGCGGTAGGAAACCGGCACCGCGCGGATCGCCTCCTCGGTGGTGCGAATGATCGTCGGCAGGACCATCAGCGCCAGCGTCAGGCCACCGGCTAGCAGCGACCAGCTCAGGTGCAGCCGCGTCACAAAGAAGATGAATCCGAACAGCCCGAAGATGATCGACGGCACGCCCGCCAGCGAGTCGGTGCCGAAGCGCATCAGCGTGGTCAGCGCGCTGGGCCGGGTGTACTCCGTCAGAAAGACCGCCGCGCCGACGCCGAGCGGCACCGCCAGCACCAACGAGAGCGCGCCCAGCGCCAGCGTGCCCAGGATCGTCGGCAGGATACCGCCATCGCGGCCCTGCGCCACCGGACGACCCGTGAGGAACTCAAAATTGACGTAGGGCAATCCCTCGCCAAGAATGTAGACAATAATCACCGCCAGGATGATGATCGTGATGCTGGCGGCGAGCCAGAGACAGCCAAACGCCAGCCGCTGCGTGTGTTGGCGCTTCATGGATTCCTCCGGGCCGAGGTCGTGGCGCGCCGCGCAGCGACCGGCGGGCGGTAGGCGATCCACCGCTGCCAGAACGTGACGCGACCGGTGAGCACATTTGCCAGGATGTTCAGCAGCATAATCAGCATAAACAGCACCACACCAGTGGCAAAGAGCGCCTCGCGGTGCGCGCCGCTGGCGTAGGCCAACTCAAGGCCAATGTTGCTGGTCAGCGTCGTCGCCGACTCAAGCGGCGAGCGCGGGATCTGCAGGGCATTGCCGAGCATCATAATCACCGCCATCGTCTCGCCGAGCGCGCGGCCCATTCCCAGGATCACGCTTGCGACAATGCCGGAGCGCGCGGCTGGCACCAGCACGCGCCAGATCGTCTGCCAGTGGGTCGCGCCCACCGCCAGCGAGCCGTCGCGGTAGGCGAGCGGTACGGCCCGCAGCGCATCCTCGGAGATACTGATAATGCTCGGCAAGATCATAATGCCCAGGATCAGCGCGGCGGTCAGCACGCTCAGGCCGGGACCGCCAAAGGTCGAGCGGATCAGCGGCGAGAGGATCGTCAGGCCGATAAAGCCGTAGATCACCGAGGGAATGCCGGCCAGCAGTTGAATCACCGGGCGGATCAGCATCGCCAGGCGCGGCGGCGCGATCTCGGCGGAGAAGATCGCCACGGCTAGGCCCAGCGGCACGCCGACCATAATTGCGCCGAGTGTGACCCACACCGAGCCAAGGATCATCGCGCCGATGCCGAAGCTCGGCGTTTTGGCGCTGGGATTCCACATGCTGCTGAAGAGAAAATCGCTCAATCCAACCCTGAAGATCAGCGGCAGCCCGGCCTGGAAGATGAAGAAGGTGATGATCGCCAGGGAGGCGATCGATACCAGGGCGGACAGAAATAAGAAGAAGCTGATCAGACGCTCTTTCATTGCGCATCCGCTCCTTGAATCAGCCCGGCTTGGACCAGTTCATGCTGGCCTTCGGGCGACAGCACATACTGGAGGAAATCGGCAGCCAGCGGCGATAGCTGCGCGTTCTTGCGCTGCACGAACAAAAACGGACGCACCAGCTTGTAGCTTCCGCCCATCACCGCCTCCGTCGACGCTTGAATGCCGTCGATCGATACGGGCTTCACCGTCTCGTTGACGATGCCCAGCGAGATATAGCCGATCGCGTCGGGATCGCCAGCGACCAGCTGGCGCACCGCGCCGTTCGATCCCTGGCGCAGCGCGCGTGGAGCGGGCAACTCCTTCTCCATCACCAGCTCCTCGAACGCGCCGTACGTGCCGGAGCCAGCCTCGCGCGTCACAATATCGATCGGAGCGTCCGGCCCGCCGACCTCGCGCCAGTTGCTAACCCTGCCGGTAAAGATGTCGCGAACCTGCGCCGTCGAGAGATTGGCGATCGGGTTCGTCGGATGCACGATGATCGCCAGGGCATCGCGGGCGATCTCAAACGTCTGAAGCTGCTGCTCCTCCTCGGGCTCAAGATGCCGCGACGACATGCCGATCTCGACAGTGCCCTCAGTCGCGGCCTGAATCCCGGCGCTCGATCCCAGCGCTTGAATGTTGACTTTGGAGCCGGGGTGCGCTTGTTCGTAACGTTCGGCTACTTGCTCGGCGAATGGCCCGACAGATGTTGATCCCGTGAGCGTGAGTTGGCGATCGGCGGCCTGCGTTGCTTGACCGCACGCCGTCAGTATCCCGACGAAACTAATCAGGATGCATAGAGTTCGGATGCGCATGTACCTAGCTTTCCTGCAAAACAGCGGTTCGCAGTATACCATAGCTCTTAAGAACCGCTTAACAATAGCAAGACCTGGGCACGCAGCAGCGCAACAGAGCATGAGTACGAGGGCAGCCGGATCGATCTGGCTGCCCGTGTATCTTAAGGCGCGAGGTTTAGCACAGGCTTAACAACCAGATAATCGAGCGTTTACAAGGATCTGCGAGATTACTGCTATGGGCAAACGGGGGCTTGATGAGCGGGCGACCAATCGGTCGTCCGCTCGTCGCTTGGACGGGGATGCTTCGAGGATGATCGTACAGGAGCGCGAAGGGCGGATGGCTCCGGCGGCGGCTGCGACACATGGCTCGCGTTTTCTTAAGGAACAGGCCAGCGCTTAACGAACGCTTAACCCAACCATAAAGGCGGCATAACTCTTACCCGTTACAGTTATCACAATCGAGTTCATGGGCATGTCTGATCCAAAGGACTCATTGAGGAGGCTACCGAACGTATGGCTTACGTGTTTCGTGTATTGATCGTCGCCGTCATGATGGTGAGTATGCTGGCTGCCTGCGGCAGTGCCGATTCTACCGGACAAACCGGCGAGTCATCGCCCGCAGCATCCCCGGCAGCTACGATAGAAGCATCGCCCGCTACAGAAACTTCCCCCGCAGCCAGCGCCGCAGCGACCAGCGCTGCGATGACCGCAGAAGGCGTCGAACTGCCGGAGGTTGATCCGGCTGCCGTGAGCGGCAACGTCGTCACATCGGGTAGCTCGACGGTCTTTCCGCTGACCCAGCGCATGGCTGAGCGCTTCCAAGAGGAAGGCTATACCGGCACGATCTCGGTCGACGAGATCGGCACCGGCGCGGGCTTTCAGCGCTTCTGCGAGGCGGGCGAGACTGACATCGCCAACGCCAGCCGCGCGATCAAAGACGAGGAAACGCAGAAGTGCGCCGCGATCAACCGCGCGCCGATCGAGTTCCGCGTCGGCACCGACGCGCTGGCGGTCGTGGTCAGCAAGGACAACACCTTCCTCAGCGCTCTGACGCTGGAGCAGTTGGGCAAGATCTACACCGGCGAGTTCAAGCAGTGGTCGGATGTGGATGCGAGCTATCCCGCCGAGCCGATCCAGATCTACAGCCCCGGTACCGACAGCGGCACCTACGACTACTTTGTAGAAGAGGTGCTCGGCGGCGACGAGGAGAAGGTCAAGCAGTTCCAGGCGCAGAACCCAACCCAGAGCGAGAACGACAATGTGCTGGTGCAGGGCGTCGAGAGCAGCCCGAACGCGATCGGCTACTTCGGCTACGCCTACTACCTGGAGAACAAAGGTCGGCTGAAGATCCTGGCGCTCGATGGCGTCGAGCCGACCGAGGAGACGGCTGAGAACGGCGAGTATCCGCTGGCCCGCCCGCTCTTCATCTACAGCACGGCGAGCATCATGAAAGAAAAGCCGCAGGTCGCAGCCTTCATCAGCTTCTACCTGACGACTGTCAACGACGAAATTGTCGATGTCGGCTACTTCCCGGCCAGCGAAGAAGCGCTCAGCAAAGCCCGGCAGGCGTTTCTGGATGGGACCAAGTAATCGATCTCAAGCCCGGTAGTGCAGGCCGAGGATGCGAAGCATGCTTCGCGTCCTCGCAGCCGTGCTTACGGAAGGTATGCGGCGAGTAAGACAAGAAGGAGCGGATGCATGGAACAGCGGCTCAATGCTGCGGCACAACGCGCCACCACTGCTACGACCCAGCGTGATACCACGATGTATCTCAAAAAGCGTGCCCGGATCGGCGAGATGATGATCCAGGGTGTGTTGTTTCTGTGTGGCATGGTTTCGATTTTGACGACGATCGGGATTATTGTCGTTCTGAGCAACGAGGCATCTCTGTTCTTTGCGGATTCACGAGTCTCGCTTGTCGATTTTCTGACCGAAACGCTCTGGCAGCCGTCGATCGGTCAGTTCGGCATCCTGCCGCTGGTCAACGCGACGCTGCTGTCGTCGCTGATCGCGATGCTGGTGGCGCTGCCGCTTGGCCTGAGCGCCGCGATCTACCTGAGCGAGTACGCATCGCCTCGGATGCGTGGCATTCTCAAGCCGCTCCTTGAGGTGCTGGCAGGCGTGCCGACGGTGGTCTATGGCTTCTTCGCGCTGACGTTTATGACGCCGATCTTGCAGCGGATCTTCGGCAAGGGCACCGTCGATTTTCAGAACGTGGCCTCAGCGGGCATCGTCATGGGCATTATGATCATTCCGATCATTAGCTCGATGAGCGAAGACGCGCTGAGCGCGGTGCCGCGCGCGCTGCGTGAGGCCGCGTACGGCCTGGGTGCGACCCGGCTTGAGGTGGCGACGCGGATCGTGGTGCCCGCCGCGCTGTCGGGTATCGTCGCGGCATTCATCGTCGGCGTCTCGCGCGCGATCGGCGAGACGATGATCGTTGCGATTGCGGCGGGCGGTCGTCCGTTCTTTACTTTCAACCCGTTCAAAGCGGCGGAGACGATGACCGGCCATATCGCACGGATCAGCGGCGGCGATATTAGCTACGGCTCGATCGACTATACCAGCGTGTATGCGATCGGCCTGACGCTGTTCGTGATGACGCTGGGCCTGAATATTTTGAGCCAGCGGATCGTGCGGCGCTTCCGAGAGGTGTATGAATGAGCGCTGAAGAGACGGACCTGCAACCGGCGACAAACACGAATCTACCCTTCGGCGACGCGCTCCAGCGCAATATCGCGGTTCGCCGCAGAATCGGCTCGATCTGGCGTCGGCTGCTGCTGCTGTCGCTGATCGTGGCGCTGACGGCGCTGGGGCTCCTGCTCTACAATATCGTCGATCGCGCGTTTGGCTACGTGGCGCTTGAGTATCGCCGCCCGCCGACCGAGCTGCTGAGCAACCGTCCGCTGGAAGCGGTTTCGCAGCAAGACCTGATCGCGATCATCCAAGAGAACGTCTCGCGGGGCCGCTTCCGCACGCTGAATCGCGAAAGCCCGCTTGAGCAGCGCAGCAAGGACGAGGTCTACATCGTGCTGCTGGAAGAGGTCGCCCGCCAGCGCGTGGTACATAGCTGGTCGCTGACCGACTCGCTGCTGCGGCGCTCGCTGGTTGCGGAGACGATGCGCGAGGACTATCCCGACGCGACGCTGGAGTTTCGCTCGTGGCTGAGCTGGGCCTTTCTGAACACGCCGATGTCGAGCCGTCCCGACTTCGCGGGCGTGCGCACGGCGATCCTGGGATCGCTGTGGATGATCTGCCTGACGATCCTGATCGCGTTTCCGCTGGGCGTCGGTGCGGCGATCTATCTTGAGGAGTATGCCGGACGCAACCGGCTGAACCGGATCATCCAGACCAACATCAACAATCTGGCGGGCGTGCCCTCGATCATCTATGGCATGCTCGGCCTGTCGATCTTTGTGCGCGCGCTCAACCCGATCACCAGCGGGCAGATCGTCGGCCTGGACAACGACAATGGGCGGACGATCCTCGCGGCAGCGCTGACGATGGCGCTGCTGATCCTGCCGCTGATCATCATCAACGCCCAGGAGGCGATCCGCGCAGTGCCGATCTCGCTGCGGCAAGCCAGCCTGGCGCTCGGCGCGACCAAGTGGCAGACGATCTGGCATCACGTGCTGCCGGTCGCGTTTCCAGGTATTCTGACCGGCAATATTCTGGCGATGTCGCGGGCGATCGGCGAGACAGCGCCGCTGATCGTCGTCGGCGCGTCGACCTATATCGTCACCGACCCGGACGGGCCGTTCGCGCGCTTTACCGCGCTGCCGATCTTAATCTACAACTGGACCTCCCAGCCGCAGGAGGAGTTTCGCAAGATCGCGGCGGCGGCGATTATCGTGCTGCTGGTGATGCTGCTCTCGCTCAACTCGGTGGCGGTGATCCTGCGCAATCGCTTTCGGAGGAGCTTATAAACCCATGACTCAGGCTGTTCCTAACGGCTCGTGCGCGATCGAGTCGCGCAATATGCATATCTTTTACTCAGGCTTCCGCGCGGTCAGGGACGTGAGCTTGCAGATCGCGCCGCAGCGGATCACCGCGCTGATCGGTCCGTCGGGCTGCGACAAAAGCACGGTGCTGCGCTCGTTCAACCGCATGAACGATCTGGTACCCGGCGCGAGCGTCGAGGGCGAGGTGCTTTTCCACGGGCGCAACCTGTACGATCCGTCGGTCGATGTGGTGGAGGTGCGGCGCGCGATCGGCATGGTTTTTCAGAAGCCGAATCCGTTTCCCAAGTCGATCTACGATAACATCGCGTTCGGTCCACGGATCAATGGCTGGCGCGGCTCGACCTCCGCGATGGACGAGCTGGTCGAGAGCTGCCTGCGCCGCGCGGCGCTGTGGGACGAGGTTAAAGACAAGCTGCGACAGTCGGCGCTGTCGCTGTCGGGCGGCCAGCAGCAGCGGCTCTGCATCGCGCGGGCGCTGGCGATCGAGCCTGAGATCATCCTGATGGACGAGCCGTGCTCGGCGCTCGATCCGATCGCGACGCTCAAGATCGAAGAGCTGATGTTCGAGCTGCGCCGCCAGTACACGATCGTGATCGTGACGCACAACATGCAGCAGGCGGCGCGCGCCTCCGACCACACCGCGTTTTTTATGATCGACGAGGATCGAGCCGGAAGGCTGATCGAGTTCGGCGATACCAATCAGCTCTTTACCAGGCCGCGCGATAAACGCACCGAAGACTATATTACGGGACGCTTCGGCTAGGGATAGTTTCAAGTTTCAAGTTCTGAGTTCCGACCCTCCCCCGGTTCGGGGTACCCTTTGGGTCTGGCACCCGGCTCCTGGTTCTCTCGCTTGCGGGCTGCTCCAAATCATGGCACACTAAAATCATGGCTTTCTCAAAAACTCGTGTGGATGATCTGGAGTACTCTATGCCGCAGGCCCCGTTCGTTCAAGTTGCGCCAACCGCCGCGACCTCGTCTGAGCTGCCGGTAAAAATTGACGTTCAGCACCTCAATTTCTTCTACGGCGCGAAACAGGCGCTCTTCGATTGTTCGCTGCCGATTCGCGAGCGGACGATCACGGCGCTGATCGGTCCGTCGGGCTGTGGCAAGTCGACGTTCTTGCGCTGCATCAACCGGATGAACGATACGATTCCGGGCACGCGCACGGAGGGCAAGATCATTCTGGACGGCGCGAATATTCTCGATCCTGAGGTCGACGTGGTTGTGCTGCGCCGCCTGGTGGGCATGGTCTTTCAGCGGCCCAATCCGTTTCCCAAGTCGATCTACGAGAACGTGGCGTTCGGGCCGCGCGTGCTGGGCATGAAAGTGAACATGAACGAGGTCGTCGAGCGCTCGCTGCGCCGGGCGGCGTTGTGGGACGAGGTCAAAGACAAGCTGCGACAGTCGGCGCTGTCGCTGTCGGGCGGCCAGCAGCAGCGGCTCTGCATCGCGCGGGCGATTGCGGTCGAGCCGGAGGTGATCCTGCTGGACGAGCCGGCCTCGGCGCTCGATCCGATCGCGACGCTCAAGATCGAGGAGTTGCTGATGGAGCTGAAGCGCGACTATACGATCGTGCTGGTGACGCACAACATGCAGCAGGCGGCGCGGGCCTCGGATCGAACGGTCTTTTTCCTGCTGGGCGAGATCATCGAGGACTCGACGACTGACGATATGTTCAACCGGCCCAAAGACAAGCGAACCGAAGATTATATCACCGGGCGTTTCGGCTAAGCCCGACGGCCCGCGACGCTCGCATGATTCCACGCGCTCACTATATCCACGAACTCGGCGAAGTTCAGCGCGCGTTGCTCCAGCTTGGCGAAGCGGTACAGCGCGCGCTGGTGCATGCGATGGGCGCGCTGGCGCGCGGCGATCTGGCGGCGGCCCGGCGGATCATCCGCGAGGACGACGATATCGACGAGCGCCGCGCCGCTGTCGAGGAGCGCGCGCTGCATCTGATCGCCGCACAGCAGCCGTTCGCCACCGATCTGCGCTTTTTGCTGGCGGCGCTGCGCATAGCGGACGATCTGGAGCGCATAGGCGATTACGCCGAGGGCATTGCCGCGCTGGTGCTGCGCAGCGCCGACGAGCCTACGCTGGAATTGCCGCATGAGCTGAATCTGCTGACCGCGCAGGTGCAACAGATGCTCAAGCTGAGCGTGGCCGCCGTTGTTGAGCGCGATTCCAGCGCCATCGACGACCTGCGCCGCGCCGACGATCTCGCCGACGAGCTGAATCGAACGATCCGCGCGGCGATGCTGCGCCGAATTCAGTCCACGCCCCACCAGGCGACGCGCGCGCTGTATTTCCTCTTTGTCGCGCATAATCTCGAACGGATCGCCGACCGCGCGGTCAATATCGCCGAGCGTACCGCGTTTATCGTGACGGGCGCTCAGCCGAAGCTCGGCGAGGCGCGTGACTCGTGAGGGTCGGTAGCCCGTGGAGCGGCGGTGGCATCCTGGTTGCTGCTGGAGAGCCAAACAACGAGCAGGAAGGAGCAATCTATGCCGCAGCATCCGGGACATCAAAAAGAGGAAGAGTTGGGCTGGCACATGACCGGCTCGGCGCGCGAGATCGGCGATATTCTGGCGGAGTTTGCGCAGGAGTTGCGCAGCGGCGATGTGAACGTGTGGAAGGGCCAGCGCGAGCTGCATCTCTCGCCGGAGGGCAAGATCGACCTGCGGGTTGAGGCGATCGTCGACCAGGACGGACGCGAGGGGCTGCATATGAAGCTGCACTGGGATCGAACGTCTGCGGCAGCCGACATGCACAGCGGCGCGAACATGGGCCTTGAGCTGGGCGGCCAGGGCAAGCTCGGCCAGGACTCGACCAGCCGCTAGCGCGGCGTCAGGCCAGCGCATCTGATCGGAACAGCACCGTGGCAAACGCTTGAGCTGGTTGCCCGTTTGCTGTTCTTGCTTTATGCTGTACCAACTATGCGTGTCATCACCGGATCTGCTAAAGGCCATAAGCTCAAAGGCCCGCCCGACTCGGGCACCCGTCCGATGCTGGATCGAGTCAAGGAGTCGCTCTTCTCGATCCTGTCGGGCTACGACATCATCCAGGGGCGGGTGCTGGATCTTTTTGCCGGGACCGGCTCGCTCGGCATCGAGTTCTTGTCGCGGGGCGCGGAGTGGGCCGACTTCGTCGAGCAGCGCGCGCCGGTCTGTAAAGTGATCCGCGAAAACCTGGCGCATACCAAGCTGGCCGATCGGGCCAGGGTCCACCAGTCGAGCGTCGAGACGTGGATCGCGCAGGCGCGGGGCGAGGCCTATGATATAATCATGATGGACCCGCCCTATGCCAGCCCCACGATCGAAGCGACGATCGAGGCGATTGCGGCCTCGCGGCTCGTCAAGGACGGAACGATCGTGGTCGTTGGGCATTGGCCGCGACTGACCTTGAAGGAGCGGTACGGCAGCCTGGTGCAACACACCACCCGGCGTATCGGCGATAGCTCGTTTAGTATCTACGAGTATATTCAAGACAGCGATTGACGCCGGGATCGCCTGGTGCGGTGCGCGTGTCGATCCTATCCATATCATGACAGGCCGCTATGGCAACAGCTATCTATCCCGCCAGCTTCGACCCGATTACCTACGGCCATATCGACGTGGCAACACGCGCGGCTGCAATCTTCGATACGTTGATTCTCGCGGTCTACGATCGGCCACTCAAAAACCTGCTCTTCTCGACCGACGAGCGGGTACACCTGGCCGCCGAGGCGGTCAAGCATCTGCCCAACGTGCGCGTCGATACCTATAGCGAGCTGACGGTCGATTACGCGCGCCGGATCGGAGCCAAGGTGATCGTTCGGGGGCTGCGCGCCGTGACAGACTTTGAGCATGAGTTTCAGATGGCGCATATCAACCACCGGCTCTATCCTGAGGTCGACGTGGTCTGCCTGATGGCAAGCCAGGAGTACAGCTTCTTGTCGTCGAGCGCTGTCAAGGAGATCGCGGCGCTGGGCGGCAATGTCGAGTTTATGGTCGCGCCGCATGTCGAGCGGGCATTGCGCCGTGTGTATGGACGGAAGGATGCGACATGAGCCAGTCACCCCATGAGCCAGAAAATCTGCTCGAATCGCTGCTCTCCGATCCGCAGCATCCGGCAGCCGATCAGTCCGCAGCGCCGGGGCAGCCGCCCGAAGACGACGATGTCGATGCGCTGATCGATCTGCTGGAGTCGCTCGTCGGCGAGGGGCGGCGCGTGCCGTTTGGCCGCAAGCTGATGATCGACGAGGATCGGCTGATGGATATTGTCGATCGGCTGCGGACCGCGATTCCGGCTGAGGTGCGGGACGCGCACCGGCTACTCGACCAGCGCGATCAGATTTTGGATGATGCCCGATCCGAGGCCCGGCGGATGCTGGAAGAGCGCGGCCTGCTGGAAACGTTCGAGAAGGAGCGTCGTCAGATGCTGGATGAGGCGGAGCGAGACGCCGAGCGGATTCGGACCGAGGCCGATCGCTACGCGCGCAGCGTGCTGCTTGAGCTTCAGGAGCGGCTCGACAAACTTCAGACCAGCGTGCGCAACGGCATCGCGGCCTTGCAGGGGGATGGCTCCTAGACGAGCCAGGAACCAAGAACCAAAGAACAACGGCTTAGCTTCGTTGTTCGCATGACCCCGTGTGCACGTGATCCCTTGTTCCCCCGAACCCTCATCCCCGGCGCAGCAGCTTCACGGTATGGCATGTGCTATCCTGGCGCTCCAGGCTGATCAGAGCGGCGGCTACGGCGGGCGGGCTATCGCGTTAATGTTTGACATGGCCTTACACAGCCGCTATAATAAGAACTCTAGAAGCCGTCCTCGGACGGCTTCACGATTGTTTGAAAGGCACCTGACCATGTCTGAGTTTCGCTTCAGTGTTTCACAGCTTTTGCAGGAGCCGACAGGGGCCACCCGGCAGTATGAGCTAGACGATGCGCAACTCGTCGTGGATGATACCTTGCGTATGCAGCCTGTCGCCGGGCGGGTGCGTCTGACACGCACGCCGAAGGGCATCCTGGCGGATGCTACGGTGCGGGGCAATATCGAAATAGAGTGTGGCCGCTGCCTGACACGGTACCAGCATCCGCTGTCGTTTAAGTTCAGCGAGCAATATTACCAGACCGTCAACGTCACCACGGGCGCGCGCCTGCCGCAGCCCGAAGAAGACGATGCGTTTCTGATCGACGAGACGCACAAGCTGGATCTTGGCGACGCGATGCGGGAGTATGCGCTGCTCAACCTTCCGGCAGCGCCGCGCTGCCAGGATGAGTGTAAAGGGTTGTGCCAGCAGTGTGGCAAGAACCTGAACGAAGATCCGTGCGGCTGTGAAACCGAGACGATCGACGATCGCTTCGCCGTGCTGAACAAACTGCTCGGCGAGCCACGATCAAATACTAACCATTAAGTGTTCGAGAACGCGCGG
>DASUTC010000262.1 GCA_036374795.1 Herpetosiphonaceae bacterium | reverse complement strand
GAGCCTGCCGAGCGTGATCCCGATCGGGCGTCCGATCGCCAACACGCAGCTCTATGTGCTGGATCGGCAGATGCAGCCGGTGCCGCTGGGCGCGCACGGGGAGCTGTACATCGGCGGCGACGGCGTGGGCCGGGGCTATCTTAATCGCCCCGCGCTGACCGGCGCGACGTTCGTGCCCGATCCGTTCAGCGGCACGGGGGGCGGGCGGCTGTACAAGACGGGCGACCTGGCGCGGTATCTGGCGGACGGCACGCTGGAGTTCCTGGGGCGGATCGACCAGCAGGTGAAGCTGCGCGGCTTTCGGATCGAGCTGGGCGAGATCGAGGCCGTGCTGGCCGAGCATCCCGCCGTGCGCGATGTCGTCGTGCTCGCGCGGGAAGACACGCCGGGCGATCAGCGACTCGTGGCCTATGTGGTAGAGAACCAAGACGCCGATCCTTGGGACATGGCACCCGGAACCGAGAACCAGGAACTCGAAACACGGAGCTCGAAACCCGAATCTCGAACCTTGGAACTCGAAACCTACCTTAAAGCGCGCCTGCCGGAGTACATGGTGCCGGCGGCGCTGGTGCTGCTCGACGCGCTGCCGCTGACCGAGAACGGCAAGGTCGATCGCAAGGCGCTGCCCGCGCCGGAGCTGCACTCCCACGCCGCGTTTGTCGCGCCGCGCACGCCGCTTGAGGAGATCGTGGCCTCGCTGTGGAGTGAGGTGCTGGGCATCGAGCAGATCGGCGTCGATGATAACTTCTTCGATCTGGGCGGTCATTCCCTGCTGGCAACCCAGATCATCGCTCAGATCCACGACACGTTCCAGGTGGATCTGCCGCTGCGTAGCGTCTTTAGCGCGCCGACAGTCGGCACGCTGAGCGCGGAAATATTACGGCATGCGGCGGTCCCGGCGCGCGTCGAGAAGACAGCGCAGTTGTTGTTCCAGATCGCGCAAATGTCCGATAACGAAGTCGAAACCATGCTTGTCGACCAATCACAATCCCCCAGAAGGGAGCGGTGAAAGCGAGAGAGAGATGAGTCAATCTTCCAAATCAAAATTTAAACTCTCTGCCGATCGTCGTGCGCTGCTGGAGGCAATGCTTGAAGCAGAGGGCCTGGACACCCCTTCGCAGCAACGTATTCCTCGCAGAACAGACGACGGCTTTATTCCTTTGTCATTTGCGCAGCAGCGGCTGTGGTTCTTCGACCAGTTGGAGCCGGGCAGCTCGGCATATAATATTGCGGCGGCGATCCGGCTCGACGGATCGCTGAGTCTGATCGCGCTTGAGCAGAGCCTCAACGCGATCGTGCGGCGGCATGAGGTGATGCGCACAACGTTTGCCGCTGCCAAAGGCCAGCCGATCCAGGTGATCGCGCCGGAGCTGACGCTGGACCTGCCGCTGATCGACCTGACCGCGCTACCCGGCCAGACCCGCGAGTCCGAGGCGCAGCGCCTGATGCACGAGGAGGCTCAAAAGCCCTTCGATCTGCATCGCGGGCCGCTGCTGCGCGCTGCCGTGCTGCGGCTGGCTGATCAAGAGCATATTCTGCTGCTGACGATGCACCACATCATCTCCGATGGATGGTCGACGGGCGTGCTGGTGCGGGAGATTGCGCAGCTCTACGCGGCGTACGTCGCCGGGGAGCCGAATCCGGAGCAGACGCGGCTGCCGGAGCTGCCGATCCAATATGCCGATTACGCGATCTGGCAGCGCCAGTGGTTGCAGGGCGAGGCGCTTGACAAAGAGTTAGGATACTGGACGAAACGACTCGGCGGCGCATTGCCGGTTCTGGAGCTGCCGGGCGACTATCCGCGACCTGCCGTGCAGACGCTCAACGGCACGCGACAGCCTTTTGAGCTTCCAGCGGCGCTGAGCGAAAAGATCCGCGAGCTGAGCCGCCAGGAAGACGCGACGCTGTTTATGACGCTGCTGGCGGCGTTTAAGACGCTGCTCTACCGCTACACGCACCAGACCGATCTGCTGGTGGGATCGCCGATCGCCAACCGCACGCGCGCCGAGATCCAGGGCTTGATCGGCTTCTTTGCCAACATGCTGGTGCTGCGCAGCGACCTATCGGGCAATCCGACGTTCCGCGATCTGCTCCGGCAGGTGCGCGAGGTTTCGCTCGAAGCCCACGCCCATCAAGACCTGCCCTTCGAGAAGCTGGTCGAGGTCTTGCAGCCGGAGCGTGATCTGAGCCATAATCCGCTCTTCCAGGTGGCGTTCGCGCTTGAGAGTGCGCCGATCTCTAACACCAGGATGGCGGGGCTGACGCTGACGCAGCTCGAAACCGACAGCGGCACGTCGCGCTTCGACCTGACGCTCTTTGTCACCGACGAGGGCGATAAGCTCAGCGGCGCGGTGGAGTACAACACCGATCTCTTCGCGCCCGCGACAATCGCGCGGCTGCTGGGCCACTACCAGGCGCTGCTGGAAGTGATCGTCGCCGATCCCAACGAGCGGATCGCGTACCTGCCGCTGCTGACAGAGGCCGAGCGCCAGCAGATGCTCGTCGACTGGAACCGCTCCGAGGCCGAGTATCCGCGCGATGCCGCCGTGCATACGCTGATCGAGGCCCAGGCGGCGCGCACGCCCGACGTACCCGCAATCGTCTTCGCGGGCACGGCACTGACGTACGCCGAGCTGAACACGCGGGCGAATCAGCTCGCGCACTATCTGCGGGCGCAGGGCGTCGGCCCCGATGTGCTCGTCGCGCTGTGTGTCGAGCGCTCGCTGGAGATGATCGTCGGCATGCTGGCGATCCTCAAGGCGGGCGGCGCGTATGTGCCCCTCGACCCGGCCTATCCTCAAGAGCGCCTGGCCTATATGCTGAGCCACACCCGCGCGCCGGTGATTCTGACCCAGGCCGCGCTCGTCGCGCGCCTACCGGAGCATCAGGCGCAGGTGTTTTGCCTCGACGCCGACTGGCCGCTGCTGGCCGATCAGCCAACCAGCAACCCGGTGCGGATCGTGGACGGCGACCACCTGGCCTATATCATCTTCACCTCCGGCTCGACGGGCCGACCAAAGGGCGTGATGGTCACGCAGCGCGGCCTGATCAATCTGGTCTTCGGTCTGCGCGCCTACTTCAACGATCCGGCGGTCCAAACGACGGGCCTGATCACCTCGATCAGCTTCGACATTTCGGTCAACCAGATCTTCCCGACGCTGATCTTTGGCCGGACGCTGCACATCATCCCCGATGCGGTCAAGTTCAATAGCCGCACCCTGCTGCGCTACCTGCACGAGCAGCAGGTGCATCTGCTCGACGCGGTGCCATCTTACATGCAAGCGGTGTTGAACGAGGTCGCGCCGGAGCAGCCCCCGAACGCGCTGCGCTACCTGCTGATCGGCGGTGAGAAGCTAGAGCAGCGCTTGCTTCAGGCGGTCTTCGGCCAGCTTGGTCCAGCCGTCGAGATCGTCAACATCTACGGCCTGACCGAGATCAGCGACATCAACGCGCTCGGCGTGCTGCGGGCGAGCGACCTGGGCAAGCCGATTACGGTGGGCACGCCGCTGCAAAACAACCGGATCTACATCCTCGACCAGCACAACCAGCCGCAGCCCATCGGCATCGCGGGCGAGGTCTGTGTGGCAGGCGCGAGCGTCTCGCGCGGCTACCTGTTCCGCCCGGAGCTGACCGCCGAGCGCTTCGTCGCGTGTCCGTTCGAGGACGGCCAGCTTATGGTGCGTACCGGCGATCTTGGCCGCTGGCAGCCCGACGGCACGATCGAGATCCTGGGCCGGATCGACCATCAGGTCAAGATTCGGGGCTTCCGCATCGAGATCGGCGAGATCGAGGCCGTGCTTTGCCAGCATGAGGCCGTTCACGAGGCGGTGGTCACGCTGCGCGAGGATACTCCGGGCGAGAAGCGCCTGGTGGCGTATATCGAACCAAGAACGGTCGCCCTCCGGGCACATCAGGAACCATCTGCTGAGCGTGATGACTCCGATGCTCGGCGCTCGGTGCTTGGCCCTGCCGAGCTGCGCCAGCTCCTGGGCAAACAGCTTCCCGACTACATGGTACCGAGCGCGTTTGTCTTTCTGGACACGCTGCCGAAGACGCCCAACGGCAAAATCGATCGCAAGGCCCTGCCCGCGCCGGAGCTAGCGGCGGAGCTGGACGAGTGCTTCGTCGCGCCGAGTAATCCGATCGAGGAGCTGCTGGCGAGCGTCTGGGCCGATGTGCTGGGCGTGGAGCGGGTGGGCACGCGCGACAACTTCTTCGAGCTGGGCGGCCACTCGCTGCTGGCAACGCAGATCGCCTCGCGGGTGCGTGAAGCGTTCCAGGTGGAGCTACCCGTGCGCGGCCTGTTCGAGGCTCCCACGGTCGCGGAACTGGCCGAGCGTATCGCGGCGCTCAAGGGTAGTCTGCCCAGCGTGCAGGCACCGCCGATCCAGCCCGTGGAGTGGGACGGCCCGCTGCCGCTGTCGTTTGCGCAGCAGCGCCTCTGGCTGCTGGATCAGTTCGAGCCCAACACCGCGACCTACAATATCCCGGCGGCGGTGCGGCTGCGCGGCTCGCTCGATCTGGCGGCCCTGGAGCGCACCCTGACCGAGATCGTGAGGCGGCAGGCCAGTCTGCGTACGACCTTCACCCAGGTAGCGGGACAGCCCGTGCAGGTGATCGCCGCGACGCCGATCGTGCCGCTGCCAGTGATCGACCTGCGCTCGCTGCCCGACGCTCTGCGCGAGGACGAGGCGCGGCGGTTGACCGACGAGGAAGCGCTGCGGCCCTTCGATCTTCAGTACGGCCCGCTCTGCCGCTTCACCGTGCTGCGCATCGCCGACGACGACCATATGCTGCTGGTGACGATGCATCATATCGTCTCGGATGGCTGGTCGATCAGCGTCTTCGTGCGCGAGCTGAGCGCGCTCTACACCG
>DASUTC010000261.1 GCA_036374795.1 Herpetosiphonaceae bacterium | reverse complement strand
GGTCGAGATGGCCGAGGGCATTCAGCCGCTGCCGCAATCCAGCGAGGCCGCCGTGCTCAACGATGTGTGGTACGGGCTGCGCGACGCCGTGGAGGCCTATCTCGCCACGCATACGCTCGACGATCTGATCCAGCGCAAGCGCGAGCGCGAAGGCCAGTCGATGTATTACATCTAGCGCGGCGCAAACCTGCAACGCAGCACAAGGAGAGCCTCAATGCGCTCGACCCGTCATACCAGCGATCGCGCCACACAAGCCATGCTCGCAGCCGTGCTGCTCGGCCTCTGGATCATCCTTGACGCGCCGCCGACCGCGTCTAAACCCACGGCGATCGCCGCCGAAGCATCGGGAACCTTCATCAGCACAACCACGCCATCGCGCACGTTCGTCGTGCCCGGCGAGTCGATCACCGTCGAGGTGCGCGTTCTCAACGAAACCGCCGACCGCTGCTTCGGTCTGCCGCAGTTTCGGCTGTATGCCGAAACCGCGCCCGGCGTGCCGCAAGATGTCGGCAGCCCGATCTTCACGCCCGCCGAGCCGCAGCCGGTAACACTCTACACCAGCATCGCGCCCGGCGGCAGCGCCAGCGCGCCCTTCATCCTGACTGCCGCTCGTCCGGGCAGCGTCACCTTTTTCGCCACCGTCAGCGGCGAGAGCACCAGCGCGAGCTGTCAGCCGCCCTACTTCTGGAGCGCGGCAACACCCAGCCGCTCGGCGGAGGTCGTCGTCGCGACGACCGCCAGCTACCTGCCGATTGTTACGGGTGGAGCGCTGGCTGCACAGCCATAAGGCGGAAGACAGGCGGCGCGCTCCACCTGTCGATCACCCTGATCGACCTACGTCGGCAAGTCTTCGACATGAATCCCGAAGAGCGCGGGCGGCGTGCAGCCTAGCAGCGTCAGGTAGGTGCAAAGCTGGCTGCGATGGTGGATCTCATGCTCGATCATGCCCAGCAAGCGCCGCCAGCCGGGCACGTCCTGCCACTGGCCCGGAATATTGAGCTGGAGCCGCTGCGGGTCCAGCGCCCGCAGCATCGCCTGTGCCTCGGCATGGCACGTCTCAAGATAGGCGATAGCCGCCGCGTGCGTCGTGCCGAGATCCGCGTGATGGCCGGGATAGCGCATCTCGCCGCTCGCGACCGCCCGCATGTTCATCAGCTCGGTCGCCGCGATGTGGCGAATGATCTCGCCGCAGGTTAGCTCGCCGGGCGCGGGCCGCCAATCGATACGCGCAGGCGGCACCGCCTGCGCTAC
This sequence comes from Herpetosiphonaceae bacterium, assembly GCA_036374795.1. Lineage (NCBI taxonomy): Bacteria > Bacillati > Chloroflexota > Chloroflexia > Herpetosiphonales > Herpetosiphonaceae > Herpetosiphonaceae bacterium. Next base: position 13,168 of record DASUTC010000261.1, on the reverse strand, counting down.
CTCCAGCGTGCGCTCATAGACCCGCTCGAAGTACGCGCCGAACGCCGCAACATCGCTGATCATCGGCTACGCTCCTGAACGCTGGATCAAGCTCTGGCCGGTCATCGCCTCCGGCTGCTGCAACTGAAGCACGTCGATCACCGTCGGAGCGACATCCGCCAGCTTGCCGTCGGAGCGCAGCGTCACCTGGCGCAGCGGCGCATCGTCGGGTACGAGGATCACGCACGGCACCGGGTTGGTCGTATGCGCCGTGTGGGGCGCGCCCGTGACTGGATCGACCATCTGCTCGACGTTGCCGTGGTCGCAGGTGATCAGCATACCGCCGCCCTGTGCCAGCGCCGCCTCGGCGATCTGGCCCAGGCACTCGTCGACTACCTCGACCGCCTTGATCGCGGCGGGCAGCACGCCGGTATGACCGACCATATCGGGATTCGCGAAGTTCATCACGATCACATCGTACGTGCCCGATCGGATCGTCTCGACGACCACATCGGTGACGCCGGGCGCGCTCATCTCCGGCTGGAGATCGTAGGTTGCCACCTTGGGCGACGGCACCAGCTTGCGATCTTCGCCCGGAAACGGCTCCTCACGACCACCGTTGATGAAAAACGTCACATGCGCGTACTTCTCGGTTTCCGCCGTGTGAAACTGCGACAGACCGGCATCGCTGATCACCTTCGCCAGCGGCTCCTCGACGTTCTGTGGCGGGAACGCCACCTGCACCGGCAGATCAGCCTCGTACTCGGTCAGCGTCACAAAGTCCAGGTTACGAAGCTGCGGCCCGCGATCGAAGCCGTCGAAATCAGGCAGCACGAACGCCTTGGTCATCTGGCGCGGACGATCGGTGCGGAAGTTGAAGAAGATGATCGCGTCGTCGTCTTGAATCTTCGCGATCGGCTGTCCATCGCGCGTGATCACCGTTGGCAGCACAAACTCGTCGGTGACGCTCCTGGCATACGAGTGCTCGATCGCGGCGACCGGATCGGTCGCTGTCTCGCCCTCGGCATAGACCAGCGCGCGATACGCCTTCGCGGTTCGATCCCAGCGCTTATCGCGATCCATCGCGTAGTAGCGCCCCGACACCGTCGCCACCTGCCCGACGCCCAGGCGCTCGATCACCGCGAGCAGCTCCTTCATGAACGGCACGGCGCTCTGCGGCGGCGTGTCGCGTCCATCGAGGAAGGTATGGATAAAGACCTGGGAGACATCCTGCTGTTTGGCTAGCTCAAGCAGCGCGTAGAGATGCTCGCTGTAGGCATGAACGCCGCCAGGCCCCAGCAGGCCCATGAAATGCATCTGCGAGTGATTGTTTCTGACCTGGGCAAAGGCGTCCAACAAGACCAGATTGCTGAACAACGATTTATCGTGGATCGCCTCTGAGATGCGCGTCGAGTCCTGGTAGACGACGAAGCCGGCGCCGATGTTGAGGTGGCCGACCTCGCTGTTGCCCATCTGGCCCTGAGGCAGGCCTACTGCCAACTCCGAGGCGGCGAGTGTCGTGTAGGGGTATGTCGTGGCCCAGGTTGCCATGTTCGGCGCGTGCGCCAGCGCAATCGCGTTGCCGTCGGCGCGGTCGCTGACGCCCCAGCCGTCGATGACGCAGAGCACGAGCGGTCGTGGTCGTTGCATCACTATCCTCCTAACCATATCCCGACATCAGATGCCACATGACCGGATCATCGCCTGCAACACTGATGCCCTGAACGCGAACGTAGGGACGACCGCAGCCTGCTATGGCGCGCAGGAGAGTCGTCCCTATCATACACACGTCACCGTCCCGGTGCGGAATCAAAGAACATTGGTTGCGAGTTCCGGCCCTCACCTGTTCTTTTGCCCAGAGGGCACCCGGTTCTTTGTTCTTTGTTCCGTAGTTCTTTGTCCTAAGCTCTTAGGGCGTCGCCGTCGTTGTCTCGTCGGGCGCGGGGGTTGCCTCCTCCGGCACGCTGCTGGTCGCCTCCGGCGTGGGCGATTCCTCCGGCACCGGCACCGGCTCGATCGTCGGCACAACCTCCGGCGACGGCAGCGGCTTCAAGATCTCAGCCACGCCGAGCAACGGGATCTCGCCGCTATCGGGCTGCTGAAGATCGGCAACCTGCGCGTCGCGGGCACGCTCCAGAATAGCATCGCGGAAGCCCTGCGACGCCTGCTGCGAGGCCGTCAGCTCAAGCACCTTGACGATATGCCAGCCAAACTGCGTCTCGAACGGCTCGCTGATCGCCTGCCCCGTTTCGAGAAACTTCGGCTTCAGCTCATAGGTTTTGCTGACGAAGATGGTATCGAAGGGCTGGCCCTCTTCGGTAATGCCCTGCTCATTGAACGCGGGCAGCTCACCGCCGCTCTGCTTGGCCGCAGGCTCGACCGATAGCTCTTTGGCAAGATCGGTGAAATCGCCGCCGCCGCTCCGCTGCAACCGCTGGTAGGTTTCCGCTGCCTTGATATAGTCGGCTGCATCGAACAGGATATGCGCCGCGCGGATCATATCTTTGGGCGCTTCCTTGCGCGCCACCTGATCGATCGTCAGCTCCTCGGAGATAAAGTTACGGAACGCGGCACCGTCGGGAAAGCCAAAGGTCTGGGCGCACACATCCCACACGGCGTTCGGATCACCGGCATCGACCTGGCCCTCAACCCGCTCGGCGCAGAGACGGTCGCGGACGTTGGTAAAGGTGCGATCGACATTCTGGGGATCGGCCACGACATCGGTGTTGCGAGCCAGCCGCAGCAGCAGTTGGCGCGTGATCAGCTCGTTGAGCACCGGCTCAGCGGGCGCGGGACCCTGCTGGCTGGCATACACCTGATTACGAAACTGATCGAGGGTCGCCTGTGAAATGTAAACAACAGAATTATCACGGAACGTAATCCTGGCGACGGCATCTTCCGGCCCAGCCGTCGGATTCATCGCATTGATCGGCGGGCGCGTGCTGGCGCAGCCTGCCAGCAGTGCAATCGCTGCAACAGCCAGCCACAATCGTCGTAAAAGCAAACGAAGCCTCCTCATGTTGATGGTATCTGTAGCTCCAACATTCTACTACGTTAATCGGCACTATCCGGCGATCCTGCTTAATGATTTTCTAAGAGATCGTCGATCATCTTCGGCTCTGTGGACAGAGCGCAGCATCAGAGCAGACAAAACCCCCTCTTCATATGCTGAAGAGGAGGTGCTGGCCGAGTCCACGATGCCGCCTAGGCGCGCGGCGGCGCAAGCATATTGCCGCCGAAGCCGGAGACGAACACGCCGAAGAAGACGGTGAGAAACGCGGCAAATCCAATCGGCACCGAGATCACCGGATTCGTCTCGTAGAGCAGCCCGATCGGCGTGATTAGCAGCCCAAAGATCTGCATCGCCAGGCCTACGCGCACCATGAAGCTGGCGATTGGGCGGCGCTCGCCACGGCCCCAGGTAAGATACGGCACCAGGCCAGCCAGCAGCGAGAAGCCGAGCACGACCAGCAGCATAAAGACCTTCTGGCCGATGATCGGAATGGTGAGCTGGGCTAAGAATAGCGCCCAGACTATCGTGAACGCAATCAGCACAAGACCGGCTACCGTGAAGAGCCCAACATCGCGCCGGTCGGCGATCCGTGATGAAAAGAGTCGTCCGAGCATAGCTCCTACCTGATTCATGCGTGCCCTCGCCGGGCAGTGCCACTCAGCGCGGCGGCGCGCCCGACGACGGCGACGCTACACGTTACGGCGTTGCGGTCGATCCCGGCCCGGCGGGCGAGTTCGGCGCGCCCGGCTGGTTTGCCTGCCCGGTCGGCTGTGCGGTCGGCGGCTGCTCACCCGTGCCGGTGCCCTGCTTGGCCTGCTCGATGATCTGCTGCGCCTCTTCGGTCAGCGATCCATCGCGGTTATGCGCCTTGAGCCAGACCGACAGCGTCTCGTACTCTTCGTCGGTGAGCGCGAAGCCAGGCATCGGCGGGTAGTCGTTACCCTGCAAGTCGTTATTGTTTTCGGGGAAGCCAGCCGAGCCGTTGAGAATCCACTCTTTGACGTTCTCGTCGTTGACGGGCTTGCCATTGGGTAGCTCAGTGCCGAAGGCCGCCGTGCCATCCGGCTGGAACAGACCGCCGAGGCCCGGCCCGACTCGCTTCTCATCGGTCATGGCGTGGCAGCCGACGCAGCCTTTCTGCGTAAAGACGATCTCGCCCTGGCTGACCGGATTGGCGTTCGGGTCGGCGGTCGGAGCCTGCTCGGTCGCCACCCGGTTCGCGACCTTGATCGCCGCCTCCGGCACGTTGCCGTTCCACGACAGAACATAGGTGGTGATGTTGGTGATCTGGTCGGGACGCAGCGGACCCTGGGGCTGACCCCAGGCGGGCATCGGCGTGCCGCGAATACCGGAGAAGAGGATCGCCTCGATGTAGTTCGCCATCGAGCCATATTTTTCTTTGATGCCGTTGGGCTGGTCGAACGGCGCGGGCTGCCCGCTCTGGCTCTGCGTGTAGCGCTGGACGATGTTGTTGAGCTGTGGCGCGCCGAACTTGACGCCGCCCTCACCGGCCAGGCCGTGGCAGGTGGCGCAATACTGCTCATAGTCGCGCGCGCCGCGCTCGATCTGCTCGGCGGTGATCGCTGCCGTCGCTTCGGGCAATCGATCGGCCTCGCTGACGAAGATGATGCCCAATAGGATCGCGGTGGCTAACGAAAAGATCGTCGCGATCAAAATATTACGAGTCATGATGATCCTTTATCGTCAGAGGGGCGCAGCCAGCGCACCGGCTGCGGCCCCGAACACGTTGCGCCCGGTTTACTTGCTCGCCTCGCGCGGCGCTGAAGCGTTCTCCTCAAGCTGGTTATGGTGCGAGTCGCGGTGCAGGAAGTCGGTCTGCTGGCTCGTGCTGATCTGCGGCGAGCCGTCCTCATTCGTGAGCGCCTTGACCTTGTTGGTATTGGGATCGACCTCGGTCGACTGGAAGTTCAGCACCACCGAGGCGCGCTTGACCGCGACCGCAGGCTTGCCGTCAGGCCCGTTGACAACTTCTCGCGTCCGCTCATCATGCACGTAGGTCCACGGCTCGACCGACAGCCGCGCCACCGGGTTCAAGAAGCGCGGATCGATCTCGGTCCAATGCACCACAGCCTCCTCGAACTCCTCGAAGAGATGACGTGTCTCAGCCGTCAGCGCGCTTTCTTCGACCACATTGCCATCCAGGTCGGTGATCGTGTGCGAGACTCCGCCATTCTGCACGCGGACCTCGTAGACCACGGGTGTTTCGGGCAGCGCGCTCCACGGCACCTCGTCGACGATGCCCTCGCCCTCGATCGGCACGAACTCGGTCAGGATCTCCTGGCTGCCCGACTGTTGAATGCCGTAGGTCGGCAGACCGGCGTACGTGACGTAGCCGAAGAAGATCATCGCGATGATGCCGCTGGTGATGGCGACCTTGCGGTCTGCGAAGCGCCGCGACGGGTTGCGGTCGAGGTACGGCAGCACGATCGGCAGCACCAGGACCATCGGGCCGAGCACCAGGCCGAAGAGGATCTTATCGCCGAACTTGAGCATGCCCTGGAGCCAGAGGAAATACCACGGCGCTTTGGTGTGCTGCGGCGTGACGCCCGGATTGGCGTGGCTTTCGAGCTTGGCATCCCAGAAGAAGTAGTTGATCGCCACGAACGCAAAGGTCAGCAGCAGCACCAGCGCGACCTCGAAGAAGACCTGATCGGGCAGGAACGGCACTTTGCGCCTGGTGGGCTTGCCCCAGCCCTTGGGATGATCCGGCGCGAACAGCTCATGGATCGGCGAAAGCTCCTGCTTGCGGACGGCGTAGTAGTGGATGCTGATGAACAGGATCGTCAGCGCAGGCAGCGCGAAGACGTGCAGCAGGTAGAAGCGCAGCAGCGTGCCCGCGCCGATGTCCACACCGCCACGCAGCAGCAGGTTCGCGGCGCTGCCAAAGAGCGGCGCGGCATCCGCCATCGACGAGCCGATCGTCACCGCCCAGTAGGCGAGCTGGTCCCACGGCAGCAGGTAGCCGGAGAACGAGAGCACCAGCGTCATGATCAGCAGGACAATACCTGTCACCCAGATGAACTGGCGCGGCGCTTTATAGGAGGCCGTGAAGTAGGTTCGCATCATATGCAGGATCACGATCGCCACCATAAAGTGCGCGCCGAGACGGTGCATGTTGCGCAGCAGACGGCCAAGCGGAACGTCGCTGATGATTTTCTGCATGTCGGCGTAGGCTTGCAGCGGAGACGGCGTGTAGTACACCATCAGGATCGCGCCCGTGACCGACTCCAGCATGAAGAAGAAGAAGGACATCCAGCCCAGGCCAAAGGTATAGTACCAGGCTGTGGCCTCCTGGGGCAGCGCGCGCGGACGAATGTGATACCAGAAGCTGTTGCTATGCACGCGCATGCGCGGGTTGGGGCGCGGCGCGGGCTCACCCCGAATAACCGAGCGCCACTCGGCAGCGCCCATCGATGGAAAGATCGAGCGGCTGGCCTCGACCAAAGCGCCCTTGAGGCGCTGAGCCGGACCTTGAGGCCGCCGTGCTGGCCTAGTCGCCATAGAAACTCCAATCTAACAGCATATCTACAATGTTGACGCGGGGTGTTTCCTCAAGCTATGTGTCCGTTACGATGCTATGCGCTGGCTCGACTATGCCGGTGCGCCCTGTCTGCGCTTGCCGGTATCCACGACGATCGTGCCGTCGCCGCCGACCTCAAGCACGAACTGATCGAGGTTGCGCGCCGCCGGGCCGCGCACATAGTCGCTGTTGCGCTCGAAGGTTGAGCCGTGGCACGGGCAGATAAAGCGATTTTCGGCCTTCTGGAACGGGATCAGACAGCCAAGGTGCGTACAGACCTGGTAGATCGCCTGAACGCCTTGCTGGGCTACTACGCCCTCGGTCGTGGACACTGGCTCGGCAACCTTGACGATGTAGAACTTGCCGGTCGCGTTGAGATCGGGCGGATCGTTCACGGTGTACTCGTTGGCTTTCTTCGCCAGGGTAAACTTGCCGCCGAACTCGCCTTCTTTGAAGCGGGGATAGGCAAAACCGCCAGGCACGTTCTGTTTGATAAACTCAGGTGTGATCGCCGATAGGGTGGGGTCGTTCGTCGGATCGGGCTGGACCAGGCCCGCGCTGGCAGTTGCCAGCACCAGCGCGCTGGAGCCTGCCAGGGCATAGACCAGCGCCTCGCGCCGGGTGAGCGCCAGCCGCGATTTGCGTTGCGGCGGCGGCTGGTCTGGCCGAGCTTTAGCGGCAATCGCCTCGGCCTCGGCTTGGGTAATGATCCGCCTCCCTGCGTTTCGAGGCTCAGATTCGATAGCCATGCGGAAACTCCTTCATCGATTTCGATCCAGCAATGCATGGACTCTAGGGCGTCGGGAGCGCTCTTTGTCCGAAACAGATGACACGCATCCAGTAACAAAAAACATAAAAAACATACGACTATCTCAGTCGCGGCAGCATTGTAGCATAGGTCTTAGACCCCAACAATCGGGCCGATAGTGTAGGGCCTGTGTAGTAAACAACCGGTTTAGTCAGGGTCTAAATACCAGAGCGCCCGATACACATCGTCGCGCACCGCGCAGTGGGTGCGCACCTCGCCCAGGTATGAGATCGCGGTTGCTTTGCTGCACGTCTGGCATGCGTAGAGGTCGTAGCGGAAGCGCTCGCTCACCGGATTGGCAACCGTGATGTTGATCTCGGCGGGATCGGTTGCCTTGGAGCCGCACCAGGCGCATACGACGTTGTAGACCGCGACCCAGTTCGAGCGACGCAGCCAGCGCTTGTACTCCAATACCTTGTAGGTGAAGCGCGTATCGCGGCCCCACTCAGCCAGCGCCGTCGTCCGCTCGCACGCCGGGCAGCGACCCACGGCGTGCTCCATCGTTACCTGCGCGTTGCTGATATGCACGTGCTCCCCGACGATGCTCAGGCCGCCTTTATAGCCACACCAGGCGCACGACGTTTCAAGCAAACGGTGTGTTGTATTCATGATGTCTATGCTATCCCTCGTGCGCGCGCCCGCTGCCGAAAGCCGTAGCGTTCGCGGCGCTGCGCGCTGCGTTCGATGCTCCTCCTTTAATTATAGGCGATTTGCATGTGCGTATGATTCGTCGTCTCGCGCGCACACCCTGGACTTTTCCACATCTAGTGGATAATCTGTTGATAAGCTACTATATCTAGCAACAGCACAAGATCAGCCACGCCTGTTCAATCAGGCACGTACCGCGCAGCGCTCCCCTCTCTTTTTCGCTCGTTATTCTAGCAAGCAGCGCGCCTTGAGTCACGGCTACGCCTGCGCTCGCCGAGTGCCTGGCGCATCTTACGTAGCTGTATAGTGTTTTCCGCAATTAATTTGTCATGTTCTTGTACTTGACACGGATCTTGAGCCTGTGCTACGATGGCTATACTAGATGTAGTGCTACACAACGTGTTTTATGTCTATATTTAGGATTATGTCATACCGGCCCGCATCACCCACGCATGGCTTGTATGACATAATATTTTACAATATCAAGACGGGCTAGCTACAGGAGGAGGCTCATGGCAACGACAGAACAGCGTCGCTCGACGGCAACCAAGCGTAACGGGAATGGTCAGGCTACGCCGCCCAGGGCTGTGCTCAACGAGCTGGGCGAAAAGATCTTCCTCGATCGTTACGCGCTGAAAGATATGACCAAGAAGTCGCTGGCCGTCGGCGATACTGTCATCGTCTGCGTCAATCAGAAGACCCGCCAGCGCGAGATCGGGACGGTGCGCAGCCTGAGCAACGGGCGCGTCTCGATCGAGCTGCGCGACGGCACGCTCACCGAGCAGGGCATTGAGGACGTGGATAAGCCGCTCGAAACCAGGCCGGAGCAGATGATGGAGCGCGTGGCGCGCGGCATCGCGGCGATCGAAACCAGCGACGAGAAGCAGCGCGAGTGGGAGGCCAACTTCGGGTGGCTGCTCGACGACTGGCGGTTTGTGCCCGGCGGGCGTATCCTCACGGCGGCGGGAACCGATCAGCAGTTAACATTTTATAACTGCATGCCACCGGAGCAGGAGATTCTGACCGCGACCGGCTATCGACCGATTGCAGAGGTCAACGTCGGCGATCTGGTTGTGACGCATCGTAACCGGCTGCGGCGCGTTCTGCATACATTCGAGCGAGAGACTGAAGAGCAGATCTACATCTTCAAGACGAAGAAGCTCGGCTATGACGATCTGCGTGTCACCGGCGAGCACAAGGTGCTGGCGATTCGCTCCGAGTGGGTCAATAAGTACAAAAGCCGCGATGGGCTGCGACTCCAGCAGGAGGCCCAATGGATTCCTGCCAGAGAGCTAAAACCAGGCGATTTTCTTGCAGCAGCCTATAACGGCGAGGAAACGCCGGTAGATCCAATCTACATCTCGGAGCACATCGCGGGCTACGAGCAGCGCGACGGCAAGCTGTTCAAACCCCAGCAGCGCAGCGATGATCACGGTCATCTCAAAGCGGGCGGCACCCGCTACGATGTCAAGGATCGGCTGGTAATCGATGCCGATCTGTGCTATCTCTTTGGGCGCTGGCTCGGCGATGGCAATGTCAATCATCGCTCTCAAACCAATATTCCATCGGGTATTAAGATCGTATTCGGGCTGGACGAGTCCGAAGAGGCCGAGCACATCGCACGTATCATCCAAGACAAATTCGGCGTGCCCACGGCGCTGAAACTGAGCAGCACCGAGCGCTGGCTTGACCTCTGGGCCAACTCGATGGCGCTTGGACAGTTCTTCAAAGCGTTCTTCGGCTGCTACAGCTACGGTAAGCGCATTCCGGCGCATCTCTTGCAGCTCCCCCACGACTTAACGCTCGCGCTGCTCAAAGGGCTATTCACCGCCGACGGCTATATCTCCGACAACAAGCTCGGCATCTTGCTCTCGAACCGCGTGCTGGCAACCCAGGTCCATCAGTTGCTCCTGCGGTTGGGCTATCTCTTCTCGATCAAAGAAAATACGCATCGCCTGGGACGCCGACCGGCCTATCGTATCCAGGCAACCGCGCATGAGTGCGGCCCGCTCTTCAAAGACTTTTTCGGCGTCGAAGCGCCAGCACACGAGATCGATCTTAAATACTATTTTGAGCACGATGGCTTGCGCTGGCTGCGGATCGATGAGATCGCGATCGAAGATTATAGCGGCGTGGTTCTCGACATCGAGGTTGAGGACGATCACTCGTTCGTCTCGGCGGGCGTCGTGGTATCGAACTGCTACGTGGTGCCAAGCCCCCACGACTCGCGGCGCGGCATCGTCGAGACGCTGTCGCAGATGATGGAGATTATGTCACGCGGCGGCGGCGTTGGCATCAACCTCTCGACGCTGCGCCCACGACATGCCTACGTCAAAGGGGTCAACGGTCGATCGAGCGGCTCTGTCTCGTGGGGCGGCCTCTACTCCTTTGTCACCGGCCTGATCGAGCAGGGCGGCTGCCTGACGCCCGATACGCTCGTCTTCACCGAAAAGGGCCTCCTGCGCCTCGACGAAATGGTCGAGCATCCCAAACGAGGTTGGCGCGAGCAACAACTGGTGGTCATGACCGACGAAGGCCAGCGGTTATCACGGCAGGTGTTCAATAATGGCGTCGCCGACGTGCTCACCGTCAACACCGATATGGGATTGACCATTACAGGCACGCCCAATCACAAAGTTAAGGTCATGACCAGGACCGGCCCGCAGTGGCGACGGCTGGACGAGCTACAGCGCGACGATGCGATTCTTGTCAAGCTGGGACAGCACGCGGGCAAGCTCCAAACGCTGCAAAAGCCCGATCACCGGCATCATAATCAAGACATCGTCGATCTGCCGCAGGTGCTCGACGAAGAGCTAGCCTTCTTCCTGGGCTATATGGCAGGCGACGGGTTTATGACCGCTAAGGAGGGCGACTGGCGGCTAGGTGTTGCCGTAGCGCACGATAGCTACCTGATCGACGAGATGCCAGCGTTGATCGCGCGGCTGTTCAAAGGCGTCAATGTCCGCGCGCAGCAAAAAGAAAACGACGCCTCGTTGATCTATCTGATCAGTAACCGCACCGTCAAAGAGTTCCTGCGCATCAATGGCCTCGATAAAGCCCGCAGCGCCGACGTGTGCGTGCCGCGTCTGATCCGGCAAAGCCCGCCGCAGGTTGTCGGCGCGTTCCTGCGCGGCCTGTTTGAAGCCGACGGCAGCCCATCACACGGCTATCCCTCGTTGGCGAGCACGTCGAAACGGCTGATCGATGAGGTGGCAACGCTGCTGATCGGCCTCGGCTGCCCGGTCACGATCGGACAGCAATCAGGGAGCGCAGAGGGCTATGGCAGCAAAACGATCTGGCGATTGCGCGTCCATTCGTTCCTGGGGCTGGCAAACTGGCAGGCCATGATCGGCTGCGACTCGCGCTCACGCTTCGCGCCGTGTCTCGATTTTGCTCCCGATCTGAGCCGCGAGGTCAGCTACACGCTGCCGCAGGCCGAGTACTGGGCCGAGCCGGTCTTGAGCGCTACCGCGCTGCCGCAGATCGACCACCGGGCCACGGGGCAGCGCATCACATCGACCGATGCCGCACTACGGCGTAAATTGCTGCGCTCCACCCGTGGCGACCACAATCTGACCCTGTCGGCCTACGCGAGTCTCAGCGAGAGTCATCCGGCCTTTGCCGAGCACGCGCCAGCCGTGGACGATCTGTGGTTTGTTTCGGTCGAAAGTGTGCAGCCAGCGGGGCAATCCCTGACGCTCGATCTTGAAGTCGACGACAACCACACCTATCTGGCAAATGGCCTGGTGACGCATAATAGTCGGCGTGGCGCGCTGATGCTGATCCTCAATGTGTGGCATCCCGACGTGCTCGACTTCATCAACGCGAAGCGCGAGATGGGCAAGATCACCAACGCCAACATCTCGGTCGGCATTACCGATCCGTTCATGGAGGCGGTCAAGGCCGACGCCGACTGGGAGCTGGTCTTCCCCGATCCGCAGCATCCCGACTACGACACTCAGTGGAAGGGCGACATGGAGGCGTGGCGCGCGGCGGGCAGGCCCGTCAACGTGTATAAGACCGTCAAGGCGCGCGAGATCTGGAACAATATCATCGAGAGCGCGTGGGCCAGCGCCGAGCCTGGCGTGTGGTTCATGGACCGCGCGAATAAGATGAGTAATTCGTTTTACTTCTCTCCGCTGATCTGCACCAACCCCTGCGTTACCGGCGATACCCTGCTCTACACGGCAAAAGGCTTGATTCGGGCACAAGATCTGTTTGAAGACGGCGGCAATGTGGAAGCCGTGATCGACGGTCGCTTCGGTCATGACCAAACTGCTACAACTGCCTCGCACGTTTTTCGCACCGGCACAAAAACAGTCTATCGGCTACAGACACGCGAGGGGTATTACCTGCGTGCCACGGCTGACCATCGCGTCATGACGCCGAGCGGATGGGTTGAGCTTCAACATCTACAACCAGGCGACAAGGTTCATATCCTGAACCGCAAAGGCGGCTTTGGTCATGAAGGCTCATTGGAGCTTGGCCGTACGCTTGGCTGGCTCGTCGGCGACGGTACGATCAAGCAGGATCGTGCGGTGCTCTCGTTCTTTGGCGCGGAAAAGCAAGAGCTTGCGCCGCTGTTCGCCTCCCACGTCAATACGGTTGTCGCGCCGCTCACGACAAAGGCGCGCACGTACGAGGTCGGGGTTGTCACAGTGCAGGGCCGTGACGAGGCGCGCGTGCAATCGGAGCGGCTGCTAACAGTCGCCAAGCAGTACGGCCTGGCCGAGAAGAAGCACCGCGTGCCGGAAGTTGTGTTCAAAGGCACCGAGGAGATGCAGCGCGGCTTCCTCCAGGCGCTCTTTACGGCGGATGGAAGTGTATTGTACACAGTAACGAAGGGTATTGATGTACGTTTGGCATCAAATTCAATCATATTGCTTGAAGGAGTACAACAGCTTCTCCTCAATTTCGGTATTGCCTCTCGGATTTACCGCAATCGTCGGCATGCTCAAGAGCGCAATCTTCCCGATGGAAAAGGAGGAATGAAGGCATACTGGTGTGAAGCGCAGCATGAGCTAGCCATCTCGAAGCAGAATCTCGATTTATTTGCTTCTACGATCGGCTTCCTGATGAAGTATAAACAAGAACGACTACAGGAATGCCTCGATCAACGCAAGCGTGGCCCATATACTGAGCACTTCACAGCTACCGTCGAGACAATCGCTGAAGACGG
>DASUTC010000260.1 GCA_036374795.1 Herpetosiphonaceae bacterium | reverse complement strand
GTGTTCTTGGGCGGCGGGTCTGTGTTCGACGACGTACGCCACGATGCGGGGATCGCCTGGCGCATCCGCGCGCAGCAGGACCAGCGCCTCGCGCACGGTCGCATGCTGCCGCAGCACCGCCTCGATCTCCCCCAGCTCGATACGGTAGCCCCGTACTTTCACCTGCTGGTCGCTCCGGCCCACGAACACGAGCGCGCCGTCAGGGCGGTAGCGCGCCAGATCGCCCGTGCGGTAGAGTCGCGCGCCAGGGCTTGGGCTGAACGGATCGGGCACGAAGCGCTCCGCCGTGAGATCCGGGCGGTTGAGATAGCCCCGCGCCAGTTGGAGGCCGCCAATGTACAGCTCGCCTGCCACGCCGATCGGCACCGGCTCCATCTGTGTATCAAGGAGATAGACCTGGGTGTTGGCGATCGGGCGGCCAATCTGCGGCAGCGTCGTATCCCGCGTATCGACCACCGCGCAGGTTGTCACGACGCTATTCTCGGTCGGGCCGTAGTGGTTGATCAGCGGGCAGGGCAGCGTGCTCCCGGTTAGCACGTGCAGCAGATCGCCGCCCGTCAGCAGCGCCCGCAGCGCCACGGTGGACGGCCAGGACTCAGCCGCCACCGCTTCTGCCAGCGGCGTCGGCAGGAAGCTCACCGTGATCGACTCGGCGGCCAGCCACGCGACCAGCGCTGCGGGCGTCGCGCGCACGTCCTCCGATGGTATGTGGACACTAGCGCCGCAGGCCAGATACGGCCACAGCTCCCACACCGCCGCATCAAACGCCAGCCCAGCCACCAGCGAGCCACGATCGGACTCTGTCAGCGCATAGGTCTGCTGGTGCCAGCGGACGAGGTTGACCACGCCGCGATGCGGCACGAGCACCGCCTTGGGCGTGCCGGTCGAGCCGGAGGTGTAGATCGCATAGGCGACGTGATCGGCTGTGACGCGGCACGGTGGCGCGCTGGTAGGCTGCTGCGGCCAGGCCGTATCGAGCGTGATGATCTGCGGCACCTGTCCATCCTGTGGCAGCAATGCGCGATGCGTGAGCAGCACAGTAGGCTGCGCATCGTCGAGCATGCCTTGCAGCCGGGATGGCGGCGTGTCGGGATCGAGCGGCAGGTAGGCACCGCCCGCCTTGAGCACCGCCAGTGCCGCGATCACGAAGTCCGGCGAGCGCGGCAGCAGCAGCGCAACGTAGGTGTCTCCACGGGTGTGGCTGCCGACGCCTTGCTCACGCAGCTCATGCGCAAGCTGGTTGGCGCGCGCGTTCAGCTCGTGATAGCGCAGCGTCGTGTCGCCGAAGCGCACGGCAATGGCGTCGGGCGTGCGCGCCGCCTGCGCTGCTACCAGTTCGTGCAGGCACTCGTCCTCCCCATACGCCGTCTCGGTCGCGTTCCAGCCCACGATGAGCTGCTGCCACTCGGCGTCGCTCAGCAGCGGCAGCCGCGCGATGCACTGCGCCGGATCGGCCACGATCCCCTCCAGCAGCCGCCCATACTGCTGCCCCAGCCGCGCCATCGTCCCCGCGTCGAACAGCGCCGTGCGATACTCGATGGCACCCACCAGGCCGCCGGGTGTCTCACTCAGCACCAGGCTCAGATCAAACTTGGCCGTGTGGCCCTCGACGGCCAGCGGCTCGATCGTGAGATCGGGCAGATCCATCATCGTGCGCGGCGTGTTTTGCAATACGAACATCACCTGGAACAACGGCGTGCGGCTGGTATCACGCGCTGGCTGCACCTGCTCCACCAGCAGCTCGAAGGGCAGATCTTGATGGGCGTAGGCGTCAAGGCAGACCGCGCGCACCCGTTCGAGCAGCGCCGCGAAGCTCGGATTGCCCGCCAGATCGGTCCGCAGCACCAGCGTGTTGACAAAGAAGCCGATCAGCCCGTCCAGCTCCGGCCGCACCCGTCCGGCGATCGGTGTGCCGACCGCGATGTCGGTCTGCCCGCTATAGCGCGCCAAGAGCGTCTGCCACGCCGCCAGCAGCGTCATGAACAGCGTCACGCCCGCCTGCTGGCTGAGCTGGTGCAGCGCCGCCGTCAGTGCGGCGGGCACCGCCACGCGCACCGCTGCCCCCGCCGCGCTCAGCAGCGGCGGACGCGGATAGTCGGTGGGCAGATCGAGCGGCGGCACGTCGGTAAGCTGGTGTCGCCAGTAGGCGAGCTGCTGCTCCAAGACCGCGCCCTGCAACCACTGCCGCTGCCAGGCCGCGTAGTCGGCGTACTGCACCGGCAACGGCGGCAGCTCGACCGGATTGTGCTGGACAAAGCCCCGGTAGAGCAGGCTCAGCTCGTGCAGCAGCACGCCCTGCGACCAGCCATCCGAGACGATGTGATGTACCACTAGCACCAGCACGTGCGCCTCAGGCGCCAGGCCCAGCAGCGCCGCGCGCAGCAGCGGCCCGGCAGCGAGATCGAAGGGCTGCGCCACCGCGTGGGCGACCCACTGGCGCAGCCAGGCGACGCGCGCGTCCTCCGGCAGCGTCGGCACGCCCAGCAGCGGCAGCGGTACCAGCGCGGGCGGGTCGATCACCTGGACGGGCTGGCCGTCGTGATCGACGAAGCGGGTGCGCAGGCTCTCATGGCGCTCGACCAGCGCGCTGAGCGCCTGC
>DASUTC010000259.1 GCA_036374795.1 Herpetosiphonaceae bacterium | reverse complement strand
TCGGGCAGCGTCGGCAGGAGATGGCGGACGGCCTCAGGATCGATCACGGGCTGCGCTGCGTACACGCTTGCCATGACGAGCCGAGTCGGATTGGGGTACAGCACGAACAGGGTCCAGAGGAGAATCAACCAGACGGTGTTGCGGGGCATCGTTGCCTCCTTGAAGCAGGATTGCGTAGGACCGAGCGGCGGGCGGATCAATCGTTGGATAGCTCTATGATGCCGTTAATAGCACCATTTTTGCTAGCAAAAAGCTATCAATCTCCCAGCTTATGTTATGTTAGCCGAGTAACCTAGCTGTGCATACACCTGTGGTCATAGTGCCGCGCCGACACACGCCGGGCTGCGCCGATCGTCGCCGCGCGGCTCAGCGCGCGAAGCTGCGTATCACGCTTCGGGCATATGCTTCATTGGCGATATTGTGAAATCGCGGTACAATGCGATCATCGTGCGGAATCACGGCGCATGTTCGGAAAATAGCGCACCCCGCAGCGATCGGGGGAGCATGGAACCAAGCGAACAAGGAGTAAAGCAGTTGTTCGTTTTGTTCCTTTGTTCTTTGTTCTTCGCCCCACCCCCGGCCTGTCGGCGCAATAGGTAGATATGCAACGAACCCAGCTACGTCACCGCGTGCGTGGCGTTGTTCAAACCATCAGCACGCCTCCGAGTGCGCTTTCGCTGTACGAGCGCAACGCGCGCTATGTCATGATCGACGGGCTGGGCGTGGGACTGGTCGCGGGCGTTGCGACGTTTCTGTCCGTCTTCCTCGCGCGGCTGGGCGCATCGAATATTCTCGTCGGCCTGCTCACCGCCATGCCAGCCGTCACCGGCGCGCTCCTGGCGATTCCGCTCGGCCAGTTTCTTGGACGGCAGACCAACATCGTCACGTGGTACGCGCGCTCGCGCATCTGGGTGCTGTCGTCGTATGCGCTGACCGGCATCACGCCGTTTCTGTTTGGCGATGCCGCGCCGATCGCGATCATCGTGATCTGGGCGATTGCGACGATCCCGCAGACGCTGGTCAATATCTGCTTCACGCTGGTCATGAGCGGCGTGGCCGGGCCGACCAGGCGCATGGCGCTGATGAGCCGCCGCTGGACGACGCTGGGCATCAGCAACGCGCTCTCGGTCGCCGCCGTCGGCTGGGCGCTGGAGCAGATCCGCTTTCCGCTCAACTATCAGGTCGTCTTTATCTGCTCGTTCGTCGGCGGACTAATCAGCTATTATTTCTCGACCAATATCGTGCTGCCTGCCAGCGAGCCGCCCCCGCCGCCGGAGCAGGTGCCGTGGCGCACATCCTTTGCGCGGATGTTTCGGCTCTTCAAAGAGCAGCGCCCATTCACGCATTTTGTCGTCAGCCAGTTCGTCTTTCGCTGCGGCATGGCGATGGCAATCCCGCTCTTTCCGCTCTACTGGGTGCGCGTCGTCCAGGCGTCGGACTCGTCGATCGGGCTGATCAACACCGTGCAGAGCGGCGTGCTGCTCGTAGCCTACGGCCTATGGATCTACATCGCGCGGCGCTGGGGCGCAGGCAACGTGCTGACTCTGTGCGCGTTCGGGCTGGCGCTCTACCCGCTGCTGACGGCGGCGACCGGCAGTGTATGGCCGCTGCTGATCTATGCCGGAGTCGCCGGGATATTCGTGGCCGGCTCCGATCTTGTAATTTTCGATGTGCTGATGGGTACTGCGCCGGAGGCATCGCGCGGCACAGCAGTTGGACTCTATCATACGACGAATTACCTGGCAACCTTTGGCGCTCCGCTGATCGGCGCGGCGCTGGCAAACTATGTCGGGATCGGCACGATGCTGCTGGTAGCGGCGGCGCTCCGGCTGCTCGGCAGCATGCTGTTTCTTGGACTGGGCGTGGGACGCGGCCCGGCATCCGAGACGTGATCAAGCTTGTATCAGGAGGAACTATGTCTGAGGCACTCCAAACGCTGAAAGAACGTCTGGCGACCGTAACGGATCTGAATCGCGCGGCAAGCGTGCTAAGCTGGGATCAGCGCACCTACATGCCGTCCGGCGGCGCGGCAGCCCGCGCGCATCAGGTGGCGACGCTGCGGCGGCTGGCGCATGAGTACTTCACCGCCGACGAGATCGGGCGGCTGCTGGACGAAGCTGCGCCGCTGGCCGCCGACGAGCAGGACGAGAGCGACGACGCCTGTCTGGTGCGCTATGTGCGCCGCGAGTACGAGCAGGATCGCAAGCTGCCCTCGGAGTTCGTGCGGGCGCGCGCCCAGGCGGCCTCGCTGGCAAACCAGGCGTGGGAAGAGGCCCGGCGCAAATCGGATTTTACGCGCTTCCAGCCGTATCTTGAGAAAATGTTTGATTTTGCCAAACGCGAGGCCGATTACCTGGGCTACGACGAGCACCCCTACGATGCGCTGCTCGATCAGTACGAGCCCGGCATGAGCACCGCCCAGGTGCGCGTGGTCTTCGATGAGCTGAAGGCGGGCACGGTGCCGCTGCTCAAGGCGATCATGGCGAGCAGCACGCAGATCGACGACAGCATCCTCCATCAGGAGTTCGACGAAGCCAGGCAGGAGCAGTTCGGCGTCGAGATCACGCGCGCGTTCGGCTACGACTGGAGCCGTGGGCGGCAGGATCGCACGGTCCATCCGTTCTACACCAACTTCGATCAGGGCGATGTGCGCATCACAACGCGCTTCTACCCCGATTTCTTGAATCCCGCGCTGTTTGGCACGATGCACGAGGCCGGCCACGCGATGTATGAGCAGGGCGTTGATCCGGCGCTGAATCGCACGCCCCTGAGCGGCGGCGCGTCGCTGGGCGTGCATGAGTCACAGTCGCGGCTGTGGGAGAACCTCGTAGGCCGCAGCCGACCATTCTGGCAGGCAAATTATGGGCGGCTTCAGGAACTCTTCCCGGCCCAGTTCGGCCAGGTCGATTTCGATGTGTTCTACCGCGCGATCAACAACGTCCAGCCCTCGTTCATCCGCGTCGAGGCCGACGAGCTGACCTACAATCTGCATATCATGCTGCGCTTCGAGCTTGAGACGGCGGTCCTTGAGGGTAAGATGCAGGTCGGCGATCTGGCCGAAGAGTGGCAGAGCCGCATGGAATCGCTGCTTGGCATCACGCCGCCCGACGACGCGCAGGGCGTGCTGCAAGATATGCATTGGAGCAGCGGCCTGATCGGCTACTTCCCGACCTACACGCTCGGCAACGTGCTGTCGGTGCAGTTGTGGGAGAGCGCGCTGGGAGCGCATCCGTCGATCCCCGAAGAGATCGCGCGCAACGAGTATGCGACGCTGCTCGGCTGGCTGCGGCAGAACATCCACCGCCACGGGCGGAAGTTCAAGCCCAACACGCTGATCCAGAAGGCAACCGGCGGCTCGCTCGACGCCAAGCCCTATCTGAACTACCTGCGCGCCAAGTTCGGTGAGATCTATGGAGTAAGCGTTTAGAACAGCGGAACACGGGAACCAGGGAACAGAGAGTACGGTTGAATTTATCCCCTGTTCTTGGTTCCGGGTGCCATGCGGGTGCCCATGCCCAAAGGGCACCCGGCGTCTTTGTGCTCTGTTCTCGCTTCTGCATTCGCTTGCAGCCAGCTCACGATTTCAGGCACGTCCACCCGTCCGGCGGCGATGCCCGTCGTAAACGCCGCCGCCTCAGGCATGCTCACGGTCAGGTCCCAGCCGTTGCGGCGCAGAAACTCCTGCGCCGCGATAAAGGCGATGCGCTTGTTGCCGTCGTGAAACGGATGGTTTTTGATCAGCAGCGACAAGAGGATCGCCGCCTTATCCCACAGCGTCGGCTGCAGCTCTATGCCAAACATCGACTGTCGGGGAGCGGCCAGCGCCGACTGGAGGCCGTGCAGATTCCACTCGTCGAACGAGGTACGCACCTGCGCGGCCAGCCTGGTACGAATTTGCAGCACGTCGAATTGTGACAGATACTCAATCGGCATACGCTACACACCGCGCTTCGATCCACGCCGCGACCTGCTCCTGCGTCGCATCGGTTGCCGCCGCCATCGTGAAATCATACACAGCATCGTCATCGGCATGAAGCCTCATGCCGTTCCGTTCCAGATACACGATCAGTGCCACGAGTGCGACGCGCTTGTTACCGTCCGAGAAGCCATGCGCGCGGACCAGGCGAAAAAAGAGCGCGGTCGCCTTTGCGGGCAGGCCCACGTACAAATCCTCGCCGAACATCGACACATCGGGCGCGGCTACGGCGGCTTCCAGCTTACCAAAGCCGTGCTCGGTGACACCGCGCATGCCGCCGAATGTCTCGATCAGCAATTCGTGGATCAGAAAGATCTCGGTCAGCTTCAGCGATTGGAGCGGCAGCACGTCGTCGCTCATGTCAGCCTGCGCAGCACATCGGCGTGCTGCGCCAGCACGCGCCGGATCTGCGCCACCAGCGTCGGATCGACATCGGGCAGCGCTTGCAGCACAAGCCGTCCATCGGGCAGGCGTTCGAGCGATACCAGCAGCGCGACGGACTCGTGAGCAGACAGCCATTCGTCGAGCGCCGGAGGAACGGCATCGGCGGGCAATGTTAGCATGTCATTCAGATATTTTTCCATATTCCGCGAACTATAGCAGACTTCCCATGCTGCTTCAATGCCCGATCGCCTCGACCCGGCACGCGCTGCCTGGATCGAGAACGTATCCAGTATACACTTTGGAACCTGCTCAGGACCAGGGGGAGACAGTAGAGGTGGACGGCATGCGTCCTGGGCAGATGAAGGTTCATCATACCCAGGACACGTTGCGTCGGGACTGGTCTGCGCTACCGTCCAGGCTGGCGCAGCGGACGACGCGACATGATCGGACGGTTGCCAAAGGGCTGTTTGGGCGGACGATGTGGCGCTCCGCCGCGTCAGGGCTGCGCTGGTTTCTGCTTCTTCTTCGACATACTTCCTCCGTTGCGCTCGCCGACCCCGGATGGTCGGCGGCCACATCGGCAACAGTCAGATGAGCGCGTCAGATTCGCGTGCCAGCGGCTTACAGAGAGGATAGAATCAAAAAGCCGTGGACGAAGTCTTCGCCCACGGCCAACGTATCGCATGGAGCACCAGCCTAGCCCGGCGACACCTCGGCAGAGGGCGTGATGCCGCGCAGCTCCCGAACGCGAACAGCGTTAAGGGGCGTGCTCAGCATCATGTCGCGCAGGTTGACCATCGTGATGTGGCTCCTTGAGTTGCTATCGTAGAGGCGAGCATAGCATGGATCGGTCGTGTTTCAATTGGACTTTCGACCGATCGCCAAAACTCAGCGCGGCGCATCCTCAGTAGGGCGGCTCTGCCGGTCCCCCATAGCCACACATGCCAACTCGCGGCGAGTTGACCAGCGGCATCGGCTCTCCGTAGTCGGTGTGCGGATGCTCCTCGGCATGACGATCACAGAGCACTCCGCCCGCTTCGTCCTCGTAGAGGCACTGGATGCACAGCCAGATCGCAGGCTGTTCGCACTCGATACACTGCGCCTGGAACGGATCGTTGCGCGCCAGCAGCACAATCGGGTGTCTTGTCAGCGCCTTGCCGGTACGAGTGCCGACCAGCTTGATCAAGGTTTCTGAGGACGTGCCAAAATCATAGATATGCGTCACCGTCACGCCTGGCTGGAAGACCTGCGCAATTTTGCGGTTTTTTGCAATCTCCTGCCCGCTCCATCCGCCAACCGAGAATTGACTGAGATGTCCGCAGCACTCCAACCAGATCGCGCGCAAATACTGATCGAGCACGGCGAGCGATGCTGAGCCGCGAATCTCGATATGCAGCCAATAATCGCCATAGCCTGCGTCTTGAATCTGGAGATGGTACCAGGGATCTTCGGCTCCCTTGCCCTGATCGGCGCGCTGGATCGCCGCCTGGCGCTCGGAGCAGGTTGCCAGGTGCCTGGCAAGACCACCGCGCGTCATCGATTTCCCGCAAAAGACACACGACCCTCGAGACTGTTGTCGTCGCGCCATAGTACGCACGATCCTTTCGCCTCAGCACCGTTGCATCTTCGTCGCGCGTCTACGCCTCGGCCTTCCGTCGGCTTCCGGCAGGCGACACATCGATCATCAGAGCGATCACGAGGCCGACGATCGGCCAGAAGGTCCACGCGCCACCGAACCAATGCTGAACGGCGGTGTACCAGAGCAGCGTGGTGGGCAGAAAGAAGAAGCCCAGCACCGGCCATAGCGCCGATTCGAAGATTCCGGTGAACCAATCGCTGAACAGCCATAAGAGTACGATTACCAAACGTGGTGTCGCCAGCGCCAGAAGTCCAAGTAGGCAGGGCATCGCAGCTCTCCTCTGGTTGGAACGGATGAGGTATCGCTTCTGCATCGATGCGCCCTATTCTACGACGCGAGTCAAGCCTGCTCCTACGCCGACACGCCAGGGTGTGGGAACACAAGAACAGCGGAACAAAGAACCAAGCAGCAAGCACCAAGCACCGCGAGGCACTGCTCCCCCTCGCCTATCCAACAGGAGAGCAGGCCGGGGGTGAGGGCATGCAAAGCGAAACTCGGAACTCGAAACTTGAAGTTATCCGAAAGCTTGCTGCAACACCTGCGCGAGGTCGGCAGTAGCTCCGGGCTGAAACGGCAGCGCGCCGACCCGATCGGCGGTGATGAGCGGCACGGTGCCGGGGAAGAGCAAAAACGTGCCGAGTGTCGCCCGCGCTCCTGCCACGCCGATCGCGCTGCGGTAGGCATAGGCATCGTCGAGCGCGTCCTGGGGCACACAGCCATCGGGCGCGACACGATACTTGGCGTCGAAGATCAGCACCTCCTGCGGCTGCTCGGCGCGCGCGCGCTCCACGGCAATATCGGGGATGCGCACAAACGGATCGAGCGCGCCGAGCACCGCGCTCGACGGCGGCTGGGGCTGGTAGCGCCGCTGGTAGCAGACAGCCAGCCGGGCTCCATCCGCGCGCCGCACGGTCAGCAGCGGCGTGTTCTGGCTGAGGCGAAGGGTCCAGCGACTACTGCGGATCGGATCGGTCGCCTGCTGGGCGCGCGCCACAAGCGATTGCACAAGGATCTCGCCCATCGGCAGCAGCGCGTTGACGACTTGCAGCGCGCACCACTGCTCGTAGAGCAGCGGCAACTCCTGGATCGGCAGCCAGAGCGTCGGGCTGTCCAGAGCGATGAACGGCACGGCGCGCAGGTGTCGGTATAGCTCGTACAGGCGGCGGTAGCGCGGGTCGTGGCGCATCAGGTGCGTGGGACCGGGCAGCGCATGCAGCGCGGCAACGCCCGCCAGGAACGGCGACTCAAGCGCCTTGCGCAGATCGCGCAGCGCTCGTCCGCAGCGCTTGTGCCAGCGCTCAAACGTAGCGAGCGCGCCGCCCTCGTCGATCACCTGCGCGTTACGCTGGCGGCGCAGCAGCTCGCGACGCACCATCTCGCGCACAAAGCCCATGCGCCAGAGCAGCACATGCAGCACATGCTTCAGCAGCCGGTGCTCGATCACATCGTGCGACGCGGTCGAGCGGGCGGTACGGACCATGCGCGGCACGGGACCGCCGCGCACGCGCTCAGGCGGACGCAGCGCCGCCTGAAGCGGCGGCAGCACATCGTCGGGCAGATCGTCCAGCGGGCCACGCAGCGCCTCGGCCAGCGCCGCCGCCTCCAGCCGATCGACCTCCGGCAACTGTGTCTCGGTCGGCTGCGGCTGCAACGTGTGATGCGGTCGCGGCCCGATCTGTTTGACCAGCGCCAAAGCGTCCGCGACATGCCGCTCGACCAGCGTGTAGTACTCCTCGACGAGCGGACGCTGCGGAGCGGATGGAGGTTGGAGCGTCGCGCCCTCGCGACCACCGCTCAGCGCATAGACGATCGCATAGGCATCGCGCTGCACTGCCGTGATCAGCGCCTCGTAGCGCTCAAGGTCGAGCTTGCGCGGCACGATCCGCAGCTCGAACGACTCGGTCGTCGTATCGTCGGCGCGGCGCAGCTCAAGCGTCGCCTCGAAGCGACCGACCGCGTGCTGCGGATTCCAGCGCCAGCGCCAGGTCGTATCGCCCAGCGTCGTCGTCGGCGAGCCCAGGTCGGCAGCATCGATCCGCAGCCGCGCGGCCACTACGCCCGGCTGCGGCGCGCAGCCAATCTCGATCGGCTGCCACTCGTAGAAATCGCCGACCGGCGCTGCCGCGCTGAGCGGCTGATTGTTGACCGTGATTGCATCGCGCAGATTCATCAGGCTCCTCTTGCCTGTATTGTACCGCGTGGGGCCGTCAGCGCGTGCTGAGCGATGATCCTATGGCGGTAGAACTTCAAGAAGCCCGTGAAGATGAATACCGAACTCGCCAGATTGAACGCCACCCTTGACCAGTGGAGCGTCTGGAACTCTTGAGCGGTCTGCCGCAGAAAGGCCGCCGAATGGACCGCTGGCCCCTCGATAAACATGATCGTGTTGCGCGGCCAGAAAAACGCCATCGAAACCAGTCCCTCACACACGATCATCAGCAGGCTACCCAAGATCCAATACCGTGCTGAGCGCACATTCCAGCCCAGGAGCAAGGCCCCCGCGCCCGTCACCCAGCTAAGAAAACCGAGCGGCGGAAAGAAGTCGTTTGGAGCGCGAACCGACATGAACTTCAGCGCGATGTCGAACGACTCCGGCGGGTTGTGGAAAATATTGGGATAGATCATAAACGTCTCGATGGCGATGCTGCCCAACAGGATCATCATCACCCACAGATAGGCCAGCATGATCGTGAATGCGATGCGTTGTCGCGTCATGGTTTGCTCCTCAGATGACGGTGCGGTAAAGCCGGTTGCCAGGTATCGGCGACGATCGCGCTGTTTCGTGACGTTGCTCAGCGCGTCTGAATCGACGAAGACCGCTCATCAAAGGTTGCAGCGGCAAGCGTAGCGCGCGACCTGAGCGCACGCGAGGGTATTCCAGGCGATTCGCTCCATGTTGGTCCGCGCAGCCTCCTGCTGTACAATTTACAAACCGGATCTGGACGAGGCTACACTCAATCTAACCCTGAGCTTGGCACAAGATGACAGGAGCACGATATGACGAACAGCCTACAAGAAGTCGCAAAGAAACGGCTGCGAACCAGCTTCGAGGCGCTATCAGCGCGTGAGCAGCAGATTCTTCGGCAGCATGTCGAAGGCATCCATATCAGCCGGAATACCAACCGCGATTTTGAAGAGCGGTTGACATTTGGGCAACGGCTGGCCGATCGGGTGGCGACCTTTGGCGGATCATGGACCTTTATCATGCTGTTTGCCGCGATCCTCTTCTCATGGATTATCCTCAACTCATTAGTCCTGGCACGCCGCGCAGAAGCCTTTGACCCGTATCCATACATTCTGCTCAATCTTGTGCTCTCGATGCTCGCCGCGATCCAGGCACCGATCATCATGATGTCGCAGAATCGCCAGGCGGCAAAGGATCGGCTGACCGTAGCGCATGACTACGAGGTGAATTTGAAGGCTGAGCTCGAAATCGCCAGCCTTCATGAAAAGTTCGACGAGCTACGTGAGCATCAATGGGCCGAGCTGGTCGCGATGCAGCAGGAGCAGATTCGCCTACTGATGCAACTGCTCGATGCCCGGACTACGCCTGTCAAGTCAGGGTAGTGCTTTTTGCCCTTGACCAAGTCACGGCAGAGGTGTCGGATGCCTTCTAGCAAATCTGTGCTAGAATAGCGCATGCTTTTGGTACGCATCTGAGGAGCCGACCGATGAGCGCAGCCCAGCAATATATCGCGTTTCTGCGGGCGATTAACGTTGGCGGTCATACCGTCAAGATGGCCGACCTGCGCGCGCTCTTTGAGGAGCTTTCGTTTGCTAACGTCGCGACGTTCATCGCAAGCGGCAATGTGATCTTTGAATCGCCGAACGCGGACGCGCGCGCGCTCGAAGCGCAGATCGAGCGTCACCTCAAGCAAGCGCTGGGCTACGAGGTCGCGACATTCCTGCGAACGACCGCCGAGCTGGCGGCGATTGCAGCCTATCAGCCGTTCGCCAAGGCCGATGCGGAAGGCAGCTCGCTCTATATCTCGTTCGTGGCAGCGCCGCCCACCAAAGAGGCGCGGCAAAAGCTGATGGCCCTTCGCTCGCCGACCGACGACTTTCACGTCCACGGGCGCGAAATCTACTGGCTATGCCGCACCAAGCTCAGCGAGTCGGCCTTTTCCGGCGCGCTGCTCGAAAAGACGATCGGCATGCCAGCGACGATGCGCAGCGCAACGACGGTCAAAAAATTGGCGGCAAAATACCCCGCTCCCCAGTAGGCTACAGGCACGCTTCGGCTGTGGGAGCGGGATCGTGCGGCGCGTGTACCACCAGGGCCTACGCGGTGGCGTGGACCGGGCTGGCGGCGCGAGCAGAATCCTCGGCCAGGGGCTGCACCGCGACCACACGCTTGCTGTGCGGCGTGTAGAAGATCGTCACGGGCTGTCCAGCGTCGTATCCGGCGTAGAGCGCGCGCTCGACGGGCAGCACCACGATCGGGCCGTCCTCGGTTGCCAGCGCCAGCCGCGAGCGAAACTGGATCTTCCGCAGCGGCCCGCTCAGCGCGGATACCTTGCCGCCAACCAGATCGCGCCAGACGGGCCAGAGCAGGCCCAGCCGCACCAGCGCCATACCGGCCAGTCCCCAGCGCAGGGCAGTGCCTTGCAGCCCGGCATCGGGCTGCCAGCCCAGCGCGAAGAGGATCGCGGCAAGGCCAAAGATGATCTCCGGCAGATTGTAGAGCAGCAGCGCCCGCCGCTGCTGCACCGTGAGCCGTCCCAGATGATTGCGCGCGATCGTCGCGGGCGAGGCGGTCGGCGGGAGCATATTCACGCGCCGGATCGCATTCGCGGTCAGCCAGGCCAGCAGATAGGGCGCGGCAAAGACAAAGAGCACCTCAGGTAGCGACATCGACAGCACCTTTCCACAAAACAGACGCGCCTCGCGGCGTAGAGGCTCGATCATACCGATCGGGCTGTGCATCCAACAGGTATATCGTCCTCATCGGCGCTAGCGCGTTCGGATCGCAGCGCCTAGCCCCGGCACGAGCGCTCACGAGTCGGCGTCGAACTGCTCAAGCAGGCGGCTGAAGCTGTCCGAGCGATCACCGAAGACATAGTGCAGCGGCAGCACGACGATGCCGGTGCTGCCCAGCGAGCGCAGATGCTCGACCGCAGGCAGCGTCCGGTCGCTGTGGACCACGATCGAGATGCTGTACCAGCCGGAGCCGCCGTCGCCCGCCGCCGCGTCCAGCCGCGTCTTGTCGAAGACGGGCGCGACCGTCGGGCCTTGCAGCCCCGCCAGATCGGGCACGGCCACGATCCGCCGCCCCACATCCGCCACCGACGCGCCGGGCACGTTGGCGATCACCTGGGCAAAGCCGCGCGCCCGTCTGCGCGCCTCGATCAGCTCCAGAATCGTCTTGACCGTCGCGAGCTTCTGGGAATCCTGGCGCAGCGCCCGCCGCCCGCAGATCAGACACGCCTGCGAGCGCAGCATCGTGGTGCCCGCGACGATCTTGAGCCGGTTCTCGCGAAACGTCGTGCCGGTTTCGGTGATGTCGGCGATCAGATCGGCGTAGCCCAGCGCGGGAGCCGCCTCGGTCGCGCCCTGCGAGTCGACGAGCGTGAAGACGTTGATGCCCTGGCGGTAGCAGAAGGCGCGCACCAGGTTGGGATACTTGGTCGCGATGCGAAGCTGACGACCCTCAGCGGCCCACTCCGCGGCCAGATCGGCCAGATCGTGCCGGGATTGCACATCGACCCAGGCTTCGGGCACCGCCAGCACTAGATCGACGCCGCCAAAGCCCAGGTCCTCATCGGCGATCAGCAGGTTCTGGTCGTCGCCCGCCAGCTCCGCCACCAGATCGAGGCCGGTGATGCCCAGGTCGACATCGCCCGCCGCAACCTTCTGCACAATGTCCGCCGGACGGTGCAGCAGCACCTCGGCATCGGGCAGGCTGCGGATACGGGCCGTGTACTGCCGTGGGTTGGGCCGCGACACTTTCAGGCCGCTGCTTTCAAGAAAGCGCGTCGCTGCATCGTACAGCGAGCCTTTGGAAGGAATTGCAAAGCGTAGCATATGTGTAATGGTAGAACAAAGAACAAAGAGCAAAGAACAAAACGACTGGCTTTGTCAGTCGGTTGTTCTTTGTTACGTTTCTTTGTTCTTTGTGTCGTCCTCTGTTTGTTTCGGCATCAGTTGTTCACCCGGCTCACGGTTCAAAGTTTCAAGTTTCGAGTTTCAAGCTGCGGCCCTCACCCCCGTCGCTGCCGCGCCACCCTCTGCCCCACGCTCAGGCGGGCCTCCGCCTTCGCCGTGATAGGAGAGGGGGAGAATCTGTGCCTGGTTCTTAGTTCGTAGTTCTTAGTGCGCCGGGTGCCCTCTGGGCGTGGCACCCGGTTCTTGGCTCTTGGCTCTCCACCTGTTCCTTTGTTCTTTGTTTGTTTGTTCTTTGTTCTTCGCTATCAATCCCGCCTCACCCGCTCCGCCCACCACGCGGCGGCGGCGTCCTCGTACGAGCCGCTGAAGTAGCGATCGACGAAGGACTGGTAGAGCGCGCGGCGGCTCGCGTAGAACTCGCGGAGCGGCTGTGGATCGCCAGTCTGGAGCAGCAGGCTGACCCACTGCGCAATCGCGTCGAGCGCCTGCTCGATCGCAACCTCGCCGCTGGCAGCGGTCGCCGACACGGGCAGCTCGCCCAGGATGCCCAGATCGGCGACATGACCGGCGGGATAGTCGGCCAGCGCCTGGGTGAGCGCACGCAGATCGACCAGCTCAGGATGCGTCGCCAGGAGCTGCGCGGTTTCCCAGCGCCCGGCATGATCGAGATACTCCTCGCTGACCAGCGCCATCGGCGGCGTCGCCAGCACCAGCAGATTATGATCGACGATCGCGCGCTCGGCGACATCGATCAGCACCAGCTCGTGGCCCTGCGCGTAGTGTCCGCTCAGCAGCACCACCACCCGAAAGCCGATCCGCGCCAGCTCCGCCAGCAGCTCCTCAAGCACCGCCCGCACCGTCGACGCGCTGAGCGAGATCGAGAAGCGATGCGGCAGCGCGGTGATCGGCAGATACATCGTCGGCAGCACCACGCCGCTGGTACGCGCGACCGCGCGCTCGGCGATACACTCCGCGACCAGGCCATCCAGCCCGACCGGCAGATGCATGCTGTGCCATTCGAGCGCGCCCCAGGGCACATACGCGACGGGAGCCTCCGCCAGCTTTGCCGCCAACTGATCGGGACGCAGCGCGACATAGGCGCTGTCGCGGGGCTTGCCATAGCTCATGCGGTTCCTCCTTGCGGAATAGCGTCGAGATGCAGCGTTTGTTCGGTGCGATCGGCGAGCGTGTACCAGCGCACATGCTCCGGCGACTGGTTATCACAGATCGCCACCGCCAGCGCATCGCGTCGAACGGCATCGCGGACATTGGCGTTGAAGCTGCGGCCACGCACATCGACGATCGCGACGTAGCCGCGCGCGCGCAGATGCTCGGCGGTCGTCAGCGCCGCCGCAAAGTAGGCCAGATCCTCGGCCATCACCAGCACGGTCGGCGCGGGCGCTGGCTGCGGCCTCCCGGCGAGAGCGGAGGCTACGCGCTCCAATCCGTACGCACAGCCGATCGCAGGCACGCTCGCGCGACCGCCCAGCGCCGTCACCAGATCGTCGTAGCGACCGCCGCCGCAGAGCTGAAGGCCGTCGGCGCTGGCGATCTCGAAGATCAGCCCGGTGTAGTAGTGCAGGCCGCGACCTAGCCCGGCATCGACGGTCAGCCGCTCTATGGGTATGGCCTGAGCACTGAGCAGATCGAGGATCGCGCGCAGCTCGCCGATCGGCGCGGGATCGATCTCCTCGGCGGCGAAGAGCGCCTCAAGCTGCGGCAGCGCCACATCGGGCGCGCCACGCGCTCCGGCCAGCTGGCTCATCAGATGCAGCGCCCGCTCGACACGCGGCTGCGGATCATCGCGCCGCAGCTTACGCACCAGCCGCGCCACAATCGCCTCAGGCGGTCGCGTCGAGGTGTCGAGGCGCAGGCCCACGGCGCGCAGCATCGTCAGCAGCAGCGCCTCGATCTGATCGTCGGGCAGCTCGGCGAGCGGCCCCAGGTCAAACAGCTCCTCGCCGTGGACATCGGCAAGCTGCCTCCGGATCAGATCGGTCTGGCCCGCGCGGAGGCGCTCCATGTTCCACAGCAGCAGATTCGCCGTGCGATCGGCCAGGCCCAGGCCGCTCAGCAGCGCGCGGATCACGCCGATATGCCCGATCGTCAGCGTGTACTGCGAAATACCAACCCGCTCCAGGCCACGGCAGGCCAGCGCGATCACCTCGGCATCGGCGCGCGGCGCGGCACCGCCGATCAGCTCGACGCCCACCTGGGTAAACTGCCGGAAGGTGACGCGCTGCGGACGCTCGTAGCGAAAGACGGGGCCGCTGTACGACAGCCGCAGCGGCAGCGGCTCAGACTGTAATGCGTTGAGATACGCGCGCAGCACCGACGCGGTCCACTCGGGACGCAGCGCCAGGCCGCGCCCGTGATGCGTAAAATCGTACAGCTTGCCAACCAGCTCTTCGCCGGCCTTTTTGAGATACAGCTCGCGCCGCTCCAAGATCGGCAAGTCCAGCAACTCATAGCCCCAGCGGCTCATCTCATCTTGTAACGCTGCCTGGACGTCCGCCAGCACGCGCTGCTGCGCCGGTAGCACATCGCGCATGCCGCGCACAGGCTCAAGCATCCGATCCACAATCGCTCCTTCAGTCGGGCAGATTGTAGCACAGGCGTGGTATATAAATTGAAACGCCCGCCCCATGATCGACCCCGGAGGAGCGCATTGCAATACGCTCCCACCGAACTGTCAAATAAGGAAGCCGCTTGAGCACAATCACAACACTGCGCCTGCGCGACGGCAGCACCGTCCGGGCCAAAATCATGGGCCAGGGTCCGCCGCTGCTGCTCTTCGCCAACATGGTTTCGTGGGAATTTTGGTGCCATCAGATCCCGGTGCTGGCACAGCGCTACCGCGTGATCGCGCCCGAATACCGCCGCGTCTATCTGCCGGGCGTCACCGCGCTGGACGCGCTGGCGGACGACGTGCCGGATCTGCTCCACGGGCTTGGCTACGAGCGGGCGCTGCTGATGGGCCACTCGATCGGCGCGATGGTGCTGGCGCGCATGCTTGAAAAAACGCCTAAGGTCGCGGCGGCGGTGGTCCTGGCGAACGGCTTTCTGCATCTGCGCGTGCTGCCCGGCCCGCTGCATCATCTCCAGCCGCGTCTCGTGCCGCTGCTGCGCGCGATCTACCCGCGTCTGCCGTGGCTGGCGCGGCAGCTTGGCTCGTACACGCTGCTGTGGGGCGATCAGCATATCTTTCTGCATCGGGAGCCCGACAGCGAGAAGCGCAAGATGTTCTTCGGCTATACGTTCACGCCTGATGCCTCGATGGTGCTGCGGGTTGGCTCGGCGCTCGAATACCACGAGCCGCCCGATCTCATCCGCGCCACAATGCCGGTACTGGTAATCAGCGGCGGTCAAGATCGCTGGGTTTCGGTGGCGCAGGCGCGTCGGCTGGCGGAGTCGCTGCCCTGCGGCGAGCACCTGATCTGCCCGTCGGTGGGGCACATGCTGCCGATGATCGTACCAGAGATCTTTAACCGCGCCGTTCTGGAATTTTTCGGTCGCGCCGAGAGCGGCGTGTTATAATGCGGATGTGAGCACGGTACACGCAATCCCCATGATGTTTTACACCAAGCCCGGCTGCCACCTGTGCGAGGATGTGGCCGAAGAGCTGGAGATACTTTCCGAGCAGTGGCCGCTCCAGATCACCGCCGTCGACATCACCACCGATCTGGAAATCCATCGGCGCTACTGGGACAAAATACCGGTTGTCGTGGTCGGCGAGCGCATGCTGGCCGCGCCGATCGTGCCGGAGGCGCTACGCGCGCTGGTGGCGAGCAGCGCGCAGCAGATGAGATGATAGGAGAGCAGACAGCTTTTGAATCGAGAGTCGAGCGCTGGGGCGGTGCCCTGCTGCGGCGCTGGCCGCTGCTGCTGAGCGGCGCGCTGGCGATCTACGCCGGGCTGCCGTGGCTCTCGCCGCTGCTGCGGAGCTGGGGCTACGAGCGGCTGGGCCGGATGATCTTTGGCCTGTATCGATCGTTCTGCCACCAGTTGCCGGAGCGCTCGTTCTTTGTGGTCGGCTATCAGGTCTGCTACTGCCACCGCTGCACCGCGCTGTACACCGGGCTGCTGATCATGAGCCTGATCTACAGCGTCCGGCGCTGGCGCAGCACAATCTCGCATCGTCTGCTGCTGCTCCTCACGCTGCCGATCGTCGTCGATGGGCTGTGGCACATGCTCAACGATCTGCTGCCCGGCCTTGGTCTGCGCGCGACCGAGAGCGCGGTCGGCTCGCTCAACTTCTGGCTTCGTATTGTCACCGGCACGCTCTTCGCGCTGGGCGTTGTGCTGTGGGCCTATCCCCGGCTTCAACGCGAGCTGGCACCTATCTAGTTTCGAGTTTCAAGTTCAACGTTTCGAGCTATTTCCTTGTTCCCTTGTTCTTTCGCTTTGTTCCGTTGTTCTTTGTTCCGTTGTTCTTCCTTCGGTTCTTGCTTCAGAGGCTTTCATGGATCAAACTCCCGATATTCTCGAACTGGCTCGGCGCGATATTGCAGCGCGGCGGGCGCAAGAGGTGCAGCGCGCATCGGAGGGGCGGCAGCCGTGGCTGTGGGCTTTTCTGGGGCTGGGCCTGACGCTGATCGGCGGCGTGCTGCTGCTGCCGGTCGGGTCGCTCGCCGATCGGCTACATCTGGTGGTGCAGGGTGTATGCGCGCAGGCGCACTACCTCACGATCGGCTCGTACACGCTGCCGCTGTGTGCCCGCAACACGGGCATCTATGCCGGGTTTTTGGCGACGCTGCTGTATCTGCTGGCGCTGGGCCGGTCGCGCGCGGCCAGAATCCCGCCACTCAGCATCACGATCTTTCTTGGCCTGGCGATTATCGCGATGGGCATCGACGGCTTCAACTCGATGCTGCTGGACATCGGCGGCTACAACGTCTATCCGCCGCGCAACTCGCTGCGGGTGATCACCGGCCTGGGCATGGGCATCGCGATCGGCGCGTTCTTTGTGCTGATGTTCAACATGAGCCTGCGCTACGACGCGCGGCAGGATCAGCGCGTGCTGCGCAACTGGCCTGAGCTGCTGGGCGTGCTCGTCGCCGCGACACTGCTGTACGGGCTGCTCTTCTCCGCGCCGCAGTGGCTCTTCTACCCGCTGGCGATCTTTAGCGTGCTGGGCATCGTCGGTGTGCTCTTCATGGCGAATCTGTTCGTAGTGGCGATGCTGAGCGGCTTGGAGGGCCGAGTTCTGCGTCTGCGGCAGCTTGCCCGCGCGGCGACGATCGGCCTGGCGCTGACGGCGGGAGAGCTGGCGCTGCTGGCCTGGCTGCGCGAGATCATGGAGCGCTCGCTGGGGCTGGCGTAACCCGCAAGCCCCAGCCGCCGGGCGCGTCACCCAGAGGCACGATCCTGCGCACTGATTCAGGTCGCGGCGGAGCGTACGAAGTGACGTGCCAGCGCGCTTTGCAGCGTCGGCGAGGTCCACACTGCCCGCGTGTCCAGGTTGCAGGCCACCAGCGCCTGGGCAATATCCGGTCGCACGCCTACCAGGATCGTCTGCGCGCCAAGCAGCCGGGCGCTTTGAATCGCATCGGTCAGGACGATCGCGGCCTCATGGTCAAGCGACGATACGCCCGTCAGATCGAGCAGGGCCGTATGTGCGCGATGCTGCTCGATGCCGTGCAGAAAACGCCCCGTGAACTCGTCGCGACGCTGCGCATCGAGCACGCCGATCAACGGCAGCACGATCACCCCCTCCAGCACCGGAATGATCGGCATCGACAGGGCGTGGACCGTATCGATCAAGTGGTGCTGGGCGGCGTAGGCTTGTTGTAGCTCGCCCAGCGTTTGCTCCAGCGCGCGCTGTCGCTCCTGCAAAGCGCGCGCTGCGGCCTGCGCCTCCGTAACATCACGAATCAGCAGCAAATACCCCTGCACACTTGCCTGCTGATCGCGAATGGCCGTGCTGCTCATCACCAGCGTGTGCTGTCTCGCCCTGACGATCTGCTCCATCTGATCCGCCGCAAGCGCCATCGGTCGCGGCTGCCCATACGGATCGGTCATTTCGATCGCGGCTGCCGACTGTCCGACGCGCAGGCCAAGCAGGTGCGTTGCCGCCGCATTGGCCCAGAGCACGGTTTCGTCGCGTGCCACCACCGCGATCCCCTGAGGAATGTTCTCCAGCGCAAAGTCCAGCGCCACGCGGGTTGTCTCGAAGATGCGGCGACGAAACAAGAGATAGGCGAGCGCGGCGACAAACAACACATCGCTGACGGAGGGCGCGATAGGTGCCACGGCAGGAAAGCCCCGCGCGACACCGCTCAATGTCCCGCTGGCAATCGCGCTCACGAGCAGCACGACCAGCGACGCCCGCTCCCTGGGCTGCCGGACAAAGGCGTACACCAGCACCGTCAGATGCAGCAGCCAACTGAAGTTAAGCATGTAAGCGAAGACCCAGCCGAGCGATGTGTACATGATCTGCGCGTACCGATCGCCGATCTGCCTGACACCTGCGATCAGGAGACGTTGGCCGAGCACGGCATCCAGGGCAAAGAGCACCGCCGCAAGGCCGTACAGGATAACGACGCTGCGCACAAGCCATCGGCGCTGCCAGAGCTGAGGCACATACAGGGCGCTAAAAAAGAGCAGCATGCTGAGCCCAAAGCACCACAGTGTCACCAGGCGCAGGCTTGCGATAGCCAGGGCCACATCCGGCGACGATGTGATCGCGAGGCCGACGTTGCCGAGCGCTAAGACAATGCGCGTTGCGATCACGTTCAAAAACAGCCAGCCCAGGCGATGCTCGCGGTAGCGGAGGATTGCCACCGTTGCCATCACCGTGCTGACCATAATCGCAACAATCGTCGCAAGAACGGAAACCATTGTGACTCCTTGACGGTCCTAAGGTTTGGAACGTGTATCAGCAATGTGCTGTACCATCACGCAGGAGTCGCCGCTCACAGGCAAGCGCCGTGCGGCTGGGGGGCTGGTCCGACCCGGCTATCCTGGCTGGCGGCGCGCTGTGTCTGGCGCAGGTTGGAAGCCGGGCACCAGCGCGTGCCGCGCATGATCGAGAATCCGAAGGGGACGTACGTGAGGTACGCCCCCTACAGCCTATGGCGATAGTTCTACCCCGTCGATGTCGTCGTCTCGGCGGGCGGTACGCTCGCGTCGGGCACGTTCACCAGGATCTCGGAAACCCAGCCCTCGCCGCCCTGGATCTCTGAGCCTTCGGCGTGCTTCTCGCCCAGCCGCACGCGGTACCACGTGCCGCTCTTCGCCAGGAAGACCAGCTCATCGCCGACGCTGACCTGCCCGATGCGGCGGCTGTCGCGGCTGGGACCGTTGCGCACGTTGCCGCTGGCTTTGACCGTCCCGACGATCTGGTCGGCGGCCTCGATCGATGGCGTCGGCGTGGCCGGCTCGGCGGTCGGCGTCTCCTCCGGCTCCGCTGTCGCCGTCTCATCCGCAGGAGCGCTGACATTGACAACCGGCACGGGCACGTTGCCGCCGCGCCCAAGCTCGTCGCGCAGCGCCTGCACGCGATTACCGGCAAAGGCCAGCACCGCCAGCATCGCCACGAAGACCAGCGCGGTCTTGATCGGCTCCGAGAAGCGTAGCAGCGCCGAGCGCGATTGCAGCCGGTCAAGTGCAAGCTGCGCCGTATCGGCCACGGACTCGCCCCAGCTCGTTTTGCCGTGATCCTCCTGCACCACCCGGCGCAGCGCCAGCAGCGTGCGGGTATCGCCGACCTCCGAGAGCGCTCGCACGACGCTCCAGCGCACGTTGCTGTTGGGATGTCGCAGCGCGTTGATCAGCGCACCGCTCGCGCGACCGTCGCCGATCTGCGCCAGCGCCTCGGCGGCGCGGTACGAGGTGAGCCAGGGATAGTTGGGCGAGAGCGCCGACGATAGCGCGGCCACAGCCGGTTCGCCAATATCGACGAGATCGTTCACCGCCTGGCTGTGCAGCGGATGATTGGGATCGCCCAGGGCGTTGATCAGATCGCGCAGCCGATCCTGACTGACCCGTGGCCGGTCCGGGCTGGCTTCAACGCGCGGCGTGTCGTGCCGTGGCTCGTCCTCAGGTTGACCGGCGACCTCACGTGTACGTGTACTCATATTTCCCTGGTATTCCTCCTGTAACCGCTTGCTTGGCTTCAACTCATTCGACGCCCGATCCGTTCGGGCCAATGGTGGAGCACGCGCTCCAGAATCGCTTGGGCCGCCGCCGCTTTCGGCTGTCGCGGCAATCGCTCGTGGCTGCCGTCTGCGGCCAGCACCGTCACCTCGATCTCGGATTGTCCGATGCTACTGACGGCATCGTTGGCGACGATCATGTCCAGGCCCTTGCGCCGCATTTTATCGGCGGCATAGGTTAGCAGATCGTTGGTTTCGGCGGCAAAGCCCACCTTGACCGGCTGCGTGACCTCCACCAGCGATTGCAGGATGTCGGGCGTGCGTTGCAGCTCGATCGTCAGCTCCGCGTGGGTCTTCTTCAATTTATGATCCGCCGTTTGCGCCGGGCGATAATCTGCGACAGCGGCGTTCATCAGCAGCAGATCGGCGTCGGTCATCGCGGCATGAACCGCATCGTGCATCTGCTGCGCCGTCTCGACACGCACCACCTCGACGCCGTACGGCGCTGCATAGGCGGTCTGCCCCGCGATCACCACCACCTGCGCGCCCTCGTCCCGCGCCGCCTCCGCCAGCGCAAAGCCCATCTGCCCCGACGCCCGATTGCCGATGAAGCGCACCGGATCGAGCGGCTCGTGCGTGCCGCCAGCCGTGACCACAACCTTGCGACCGGCCATGCGGCCATGCGCGCGGCCCAGCAGCACGCGCATCTCGGCTTCGATCCGCAGGATGTCGGGCAGGCGTCCGCTCCCCACCAGCCCCGACGCGAGCAGGCCCTCGTCTGGCTCCATGACATGCAGGCCGCGCCGTCGCAGCACCGCGACATTCTCCTGAGTAGCGGCGTTGCGCCACATGTTGGTTTCCATCGCAGGCACGAGCAGCACCGGCGCGCGTGTGGCGAGCACCGTCGTCAGGATGAGATTGTCGGCAAAGCCAGCCGCGATGCTGGCGATGGTATGGGCCGTGGCGGGCGCGATCACCACCAGATCGGCGTCGTGGCCCAGCTTGATATGCGCCGCCGCGTTTTCGAGCGTCGACCACATCTCGGTATAGACCGGACGATAGGTTAGGCTTTGAAAGCTGAGCGGCGTGACAAAGCGCGTCGCCTCTGCGGTCATCACCACATCGACGAGCGCCCCGGCAACCGTAAGCTGCCGCGCCAGCTCGATCACTTTGTAACTTGCGATGCTCCCCGAAACGCCCAGAACAATGTGTTTGCCAGCCAGCATACCCACGCATCTATCCTTGGTCAATTCGTCATTGTAGCAGCGCGCCGTAGCAACGTCAAAGCGCGACGATGAAAGGGCGATCGTCGACTTCGTAGAGTCGGATCGCCTACGCGCCCTGGTTGATCCGATAGATCCGGTGCAAGCCTTCGAGCACCAGATTATCGGCGATGTAGTCGATCACCTTATCGTCGGCGGGCAGCGCATCCATGATCACCTGCGATAGCCCGCCGGTCGCTACGACGGTCGCGCGCTCGCCCAGCTCATCCCACATGCGATGGATCAGGCCCTCGGTCAGCGCGGCCCAGCCCAGGACGATCCCCGATTGCATGTAGTGGACGGTGTTTTTGCCGATCGCGCGCGGTGGACGCACCAGATCGACCTGATAGAGCTTGGCCGCCGAGGTGGAGAGCGCCTCCGCCGAGATGGCAAGGCCCGGCGCAATCGCCCCGCCGATGTAGTCGCCCTCGCGCGAGACAACATCGAAGACGGTGGCCGTGCCGAACTCGATCACGATCACCGGGCCGCCGTAGCGCTGGTATGCCGCGACCGCATGCGCCACGCGGTCGGCTCCAAGCTCGCGCGGCGTGTCGATCAGCAGCCGCATCCCGATCTTGACGCCCGGCCCGATCACGATCGGCTCGACGCCAAGATAGTTGCGGGCCAGCTCGATAAAGACCGCCGTCAGCGGCGGCACCACACACGAGATCGCGCAGCCGCGCACCTGCGCCAGATCGTACTTGCGCAGCGCGAACAGATTGCGCACAATCACCGCGTAGTCGTCGGTCAGCCTGTGCCGCTCGGTTGAGATGCGCCAGACCTCAACGCGGGTATCGCCGTCGTACAGGCCAAATTTAATGTTTGTATTGCCAATATCGATCGCCAGGAGCATGATCTACCTCAATCGTTGTTAGCGCGCCGTCAGGCTGGGGCTTGGAGGACACCCCACATATGTGCGTTGTACGGAAACAACAAGCACTTTCCCGAACATGTGTCAACCGCATTCTAGCATTTAAACGCGCAGCGGGTTACGATCGATGCGCGGCTTGACCAGCGGCACGGCCTGTGCATAATGCCGCAGAATCATAGAAGGAGCAGCTATGCCTAATCAGCTTCCTGAAACGCGCCGGGTCCAGCTCGCCCGGCTTTTTACGCAGGTGTTCGACGCGCCGCCGACGTTGTTTACACGCGCGCCGGGTCGAGTCAACCTGATTGGCGAGCATACCGATTATAACGAAGGCTTTGTGCTGCCCGCAGCGATCAATCGCGCGGCCTACGTGGCGGCGCGCCCCCGCGACGACCGACAGTTGCGCCTGTATGCCAGGCAAAAAGACGAGCACGCGACGCTCGCGCTGGACGAATTGAAGCCGGATCTCGTCACGGGCTGGGCGGCCTACATCGCCGGCATGGCCGATTTTCTCCAGCAGGCCGGGCATACGCTGA
The DNA here is from genome assembly GCA_036374795.1 of Herpetosiphonaceae bacterium. Classification (NCBI taxonomy): domain Bacteria; kingdom Bacillati; phylum Chloroflexota; class Chloroflexia; order Herpetosiphonales; family Herpetosiphonaceae; species Herpetosiphonaceae bacterium. The sequence goes on along the minus strand of DASUTC010000259.1, from coordinate 24,171 downwards.
CCGGCGCGGATCTGATGATCGATGGCGATGTGCCGCAGGGCGCGGGACTCTCATCGTCCGCCGCGCTGGAAATGGCGATCGGCGCGACGCTGCTGGCGCTGGCCGGGCACGAGATCGACCGGGTGCAGCTGGCTCAGGTCGGGCAGCGCACCGAGCACCATTATATCCATGTGCTGAGCGGGATCATGGATCAACTGATCTCGGCGCTGGGCAAGGCCAATCACGCGCTGCTGATCGACTGTCGCAACTACAGCACGCAGCCGCTACCGCTGCAACGCGATGTCCAGATCGTCGTGTGTAACAGCAAGGTCAAGCGCGAGCTGGCGCATTCGGGCTATAATCAGCGCCGCGCGGAGTGCGACGAGGCGGTGCGGCTGCTGCGCGCGGTGCTGCCCGAAATTACAACCCTGCGCGATGTCACGCCCGATCACCTCGATCAGCACGCCGATCTGCTGCCGGAGAACGTGCTCAAGCGCGCGCGGCATGTTGTCACCGAGAATGCGCGCGTGCTTGAGAGCGCCGAAGTGTTGCGGCGCGGCGATCTCCAGCGCTTCGGGGCGCTGATGAACGAGGCGCACGCCAGCTACCGCGACGATTTCGAGGCCAGCATCCGCGAGATCGAGGTGCTGGTCCACGCCGCGCAAACGCTGACGGGCGTCTATGGCTCGCGGCTAACCGGCGGCGGCTGGGGCGGCTGTACCGTCAGCCTGGTCGCGGACGAGGCGGTCGAGCGCTTTTGCAGCACGGTCAGCACGATCTATGAGCATGAGGTCGGGTACACGCCCGACATTTATGTCTGCACGGCGGCGGATGGCGTCGAGGTCGTTCCGGTGGAGGAAGAGCAGACCGCCACGTAGCCGCAATCGTACGAAGGCACGGGAGAGAACATGGATACGCACGAGTACACAGCCAAACGCGAGCGTCTTCACGACCTGATGCGGCGGCACGGCGCCGATGCCGTCTGGCTGACGCAGACCGCCAATGTCGCCTGGCTCTCCGGCGGCAATCGCAGCTACATCGACGCTACCACCGACTACGGCGTAGCCGCGCTGCTGGTGACGCCCGACCGGCGCTATGTGCTGACCAACACGATCGAGGGCGAGCGCCTGCGGCACGAGGAGGGCTTCGCCGACTGGGAGATCGTCGCCGAGCCCTGGTTTCAAGCGCCCGCGCGCTTCGACGAGCTGACCAAGGGCATGCGCGTCCTCGCCGATCGCCCGCATCCCACTGCGATCGACGTGAGCGCGGATCTGATCAAGCTGCGCGCGCCGCTGACGCCGCCGGAGATCGAGCGCTATCGTGCATTAGGCCACGACGCCGGCGCGGCGCTGGCACGAGCGGCTCGCGCGGTCGAGCGCGGCATGACCGAGCACGCCATCGCGGGGCTGATTGCCCGCGAGACGTTCGCCATCGGCGCGTTTCCGACGGTGGTGCTGGTGGCGTCGGACGAGCGCCTGCAAACGGTTCGCCATCCGCTGCCCACCGATCGGCGCGTCCAGCGCGTGGTGATGATGGTGCTCTGCGCGCGGCGGCATGGCCTGATCGCCAACCTGACGCGGATCGTCCACGTTGGTCCAGCGCCCGATGAGCTCCAGCGGCGGATCAAGGCGGTGAGCCAGATCGACGCGACAGCCATCGCCGCCACCCGGCCCGGAGCGCGCATCGCCGAGGTCTTCGCGCAGATCCGGCAGGCGTATGCCGATGTCGGCTTTGCCGACGAGTGGCGCAACCATCATCAGGGCGGCGCGTGCTCCTACGGCGGGCGGGATTATATCGCCACGCCGGAGAGCGCCGAGGTTGTGAACGCGCCGCAGGCGTTTGCCTGGAATCCAAGCGTGCCCGGCGCAAAGTCGGAGGACACCGTGCTGATCACCGAGGCCGGAGCGGAGATTCTCACACCCTCCCCGGACTGGCCGATACAGCGCTATGAGGTCGGCGGCCAGACGATCGAGCGGCCAGCGGTGCTTGAGCTGTAGCCGCGCGGTGTGGCGAGTGCCACGATGAGGCCGGGATGCGCCTGTCACCGGGCGTGTCCCGAACCTCCGCCTGCCATCCAGCATCGTCACATCATTGCATGGTCGGATCGTGCGGACGATCAGCGTTTAACCAGGACGCAGACCGACTGACCAAGATTGCCGAGTCCTTCCATAACACGTCCATCATCCAGCGTCACCGGCTGCGATAGCGGGATATGCGGCTTATCGCCGTCGTGCATCGCCTCAATCTCAAGATCGAGGTGGCTGCTCCATGCTGCAATCGCATCGCGGCTGATAAACATATTCAGCGGATGGTCGCCGCCGATGTCGGCAATATTGCCGTCGAAAATATCCCAATGGCACGGGATCGCGAAGTCCAGAAACGAAAAGATAATCTTGCCGCCCGGCTTGAGCACGCGCCTGGCCTCGCGCAGATAGATATACGACTGTTCGTGCAAGAGGTGGGTAAACACCGAGAAAAAGCACACCATGTTGGCCTGCTCGTCGTGTTCGGGGATCGACAAGCCCTCCGTCACCTCGAAGCGCCAATCCGCACGACCCACCAGCGCACGCGCGTAGTCAACCAGATCAGGCACGACATCCGTGCCGAGGTAGGGTCCCTTCAAATACGCGGAAAGCGGCTTCGCCAATCGGCCAGAGCCGCAGCCGACATCGATCACGTACTGGTTGGGCTGTAGGCCGTACTGAATCAGCAGCTCGCGCTCGATGATCCCGAATGCCTCGAACTCCGCCCCGATCGCTTGATGCATCGCCTCGTCCGGGGCATACTTCTGCTTGACCGATTGCACAAGGTCGCGGTAGCTTTGGCGAAAGTCGAGCTTCTTCATATCCAGATCTCCTGCTGTTTTGAGAATCAATGCTCATGGAGACGCAATCACGGGGTGAAGCCGGATTATAGCATAGGCGCTATGCGCTCGTGCCGCCCGGCAATCTCCGATGCATGGCTTGTGGGGCGCATGGCATACGCGCCGAAGATGAGGGAGACGCACATGTGCGGTTCAGCGGCGATCCACCCATCCCACCCGCGCCCACCCAAAACTCCCACCGCACTATCAACCGTAGCAGTTGTCGCGTATCGCCGCGATCAAGTATAATCGCCTCGCAGAGGGGTCTGCTTCTTCGTCGCAGCGTCGCAGCACAGCAGCGTGGCAGAGCCGTTTCGCCCCAACCTTTCAGCGCCACCTCCGGGCCAATGGCGATCCCCGCTGTGGAGCAGAAGCGATGGACCCGCGCAGAGATTCGCGATAGCCAGCTATCGCCTGCCTGGTTTTGGAGGACAAGTTGCCGCAATTTCTGGCTGATCTCCTGACATCGACCCAATGGCTTGGCACGATCGCCGCCGGACTCTGCTACGTCGGCGCGGTGTTGGGCGTGTTTATCACCTTTCGCGTCCTATCGTTCCCGGACCTGACGATCGAGGGATCGTTTCCGCTGGGCGCGGTCGTGGCCGCAGTTTTCCTGATCAACGGCTGGTCGCAGTGGCTCTCGCTGCCGATCGCCTTTGTGCTGGGCGGGCTGTCGGGCGCGACGACCGCCTGGCTGGCGACGCGGCTCAAGATCAACGGCCTGCTGGCCTCGATCATCGTCGCGCTTGGCCTCTACTCGATCAACCTGCGGCTGCTGGGCCTGGGCACGATCGACCGCAGCCCGACCGCCAACCTGCCGATCCCAATCTCCGGCGCTCCATCGGTGGAGAACCGCGTGCAGCCGTTCTTCGCGGGATTGAAAGGCATCTGTCTGGCCGAGCGAAGCTGCTTCAACGACGCCTACATCAACTACAGCGCGCAAACGCTGATCTTCCTGCTCTTCGCGATCGGGCTGGCGGCGGCGCTCTACTGGTTTCTCAACACCGAGCTTGGCCTGGCGCTGCGGGCAACCGGCGACAACGAGCAGATGGTGCGGGCGCAGGGCATGAGCGCCGACACGCTCAAAATGCTGGGCCTGGGCGTCTCGAACGGCCTGATCGCGCTGTCGGGAGCGCTGATCGTCGCGCGCTTCGGCTACGCCGAGGTCAACCTGGGGCGCGGGCTGATCATCACCGGGCTGGCGGCGGTGATCATCGGCGAGGTGGTGGTTGCGCCGCGCACGCTGCGAACGGCGCTGCTGGGCGTGCTGCTCGGCTCGCTGCTGTACCGCGTATTCATCACGCTGGCGCTCAACAACACCCGCTCGATCGGCCTGCAAGAGACGGATCTGCAACTGCTGACGGCCTGCATCGTCGTGCTGGCGCTGGCCCTGCCGCAGCTTCGGCGCTTCGTGCTGCCGCGACGAGGCGTATGATGATCCAGCTACGCAACATCCACAAATTCTTCCATCGCGGCGAGGGCCACGAGGTCCACGCGCTGCGCGGCATCGACCTCGACATCGGCCCTGGCGAGTTCGTCACGCTGATCGGCACCAACGGCGCTGGCAAGTCCACGCTGCTCAACACCATCGCGGGCGTGTACGCGCCCGACGAGGGCAGCATCTCGATCGGTGGGCGCGACGTGACCAGACAGCAGGAGCACCAGCGGGCCAGCCTGATCGGGCGAGTCTTTCAAAACCCGCTCGACGGCACCGCAGGCTCGCTGACGATCGAGCAGAACATGGCGCTCGCGCTACGGCGCGGTCACAGGCGCGGCTTTAGCCTGGGCGTGACGCGCGAGCGACGCGAGCATTTTCGCTCGGTGCTCAAAACGCTGGGGCTAGGGCTGGAAGAGCGGCTGCAAGCGCCCGTGCGGCTGCTCTCCGGCGGCCAGCGGCAGGCGCTCACGCTGCTGATGGCGACGCTGCAACGTCCGCAGGTCTTGCTGCTCGACGAGCATACCGCCGCGCTCGATCCCGGCGCCGCCGCCCAGGTGGAGAGCCTGACACGCCACCTGATCGCCGAGCATGGCCTGACCGCGCTGATGGTCACGCACAACATGCAGCAGGCGCTCGCGCTGGGCACGCGCACGCTGATGCTGCACAGCGGGCAGATCATTCTCGATCTGCGCAGCCCGGAGCGCGACGGCCTCACCGTTCAAGACTTGATCGCGCATTTCGCCCGCACCCGCAAGGAGGTGCTCGCCGACGACGAGCTGATGCTGACGTAGCTCGGCGAAAGAACCAAGGAACCAAGGAACCAAGAACCAAGAACTGAGAGCCAAGAACTCGAAACTTGGAACTCGAAACTTGGAACTCAATACACGGAATAAGGAGTTTTTCATGCCACGTGTTCGCAATTTTGCCGTCCTGATCATTGCCCTACTATTGGCAGCCTGCGGCACGCCCGCAACAACCGACAGCTCATCGACGGGTGCCGCGACCGGCGCGACGACCGCGCCGCAGGGCGGCGCCGCTGGCAAGACCTACCGGGTCGGCATCGTTCAGCAGACCACTCACCCGGCGCTCGACGACGCACGGCGTGGCGTCGAAACCGCGCTCAAGGAGTCGGGCTTGAACATCGAGATCATCGCCAAGAACCCGCAGAACGACCCGGCGACGCTGGCGACGATCACCGATGGCTTCCGCGACGAGAAGCTCGATCTGGTCTTCACCGTGGGCACGCAGCCAGCGCAGGCGGGCTTCAAGAGCTTGCAGGGATCGGGCATTCCGATGGTCTTCAACACCGTCGTCGATCCCTACAAGGCAGGCGTCGCCAAGTCGGAGACGGACCATCCGGGCGTTACGGGCATCCAGGCGCTACCTCCCGTGCAGCAGGTGTTCGATATGATGCTCAAGATGCAGCCGGAAACCAAGAAGGTCGGCAACATCTGGACATCGAGCGAAAAGAACTCCGAGGTCGTCACCGGCATCGCGCGCGAGTACGCCAAGAGCAAAGGCATCGAGTTCGTCGAGCGCAACGTCACCAAGGCCGACGAAGTGCTCCAGGCGGCGGAAAGCCTGGCGGCGGACAAGGTGGATACGATCCTGATCCTGACCGATAGCACCGTCGTCTCGGCGCTGGAGTCGGTGGTCAAGGTCGCTAACGACAACGACATCGGCCTCTACTGCGGCGATCCGGCCTCGGCTGGCCGTGGCTGCACCGCCGGTCTGGGCCTCGACTACTACGACAACGGCTACATCAGCGCCAAAGAGCAGGGCATCGCGATCCTCAAAGGCGCGAAGCCGGAAGACCTGCCGATCCGCAAGCAGGAGAAGCAGGTGATCGCGATCAACACCGCTGCGGCGCAGGAGCAGGACGTGACGATCTCCGAAGAGGTTGCCAAGATGGCGACGCAAACCCTGGATAAGATCACGCCCAAGAAGTAGCCGCCGATCGGCGGAGGCGGCCCAGCCGTTGCCGAAAAATGGACCGATGGCGGCTGGCCTAAAGTACCACATCGCGGCACGGCGACCTCAAGCACAAGGCTGGGTCGCCGTGCTATACTTCCGGGCAGCCTTGCCAGTGGACCGTCAGGCCGGGAGTGTTGGGATATTCGACACCACCTCATTCCTGTACGGAAGGATGTTCCAAGATTGGCGACAACACTGCTCGATGTTGCACGACGTACCAACACATAGCTTCTAAGGTTCCAGCAGGAGACAGCGCCAAGCCAAAGCACATCCGACGAAATCTTTCTGGTTGTACTTAGATAGTAGATTCTATGGATACAGCTACGAAGGCGCTTCCAATCAAGCGTGAAGTTGATGTCTATATTGCGATGGGCTTTGGACGCAAGCTCGCCTCAAGCCTTGGCTTTAACGATATCGAGCGGACCAAGATCGAAATCATGATCTTGGAGCTGGCCCGTAACATTTTGCGGCACGCCAACGGCGAGGGAGACATCACCATCGCTCCGGTCGAGCACGACAACCGTCGAGGCATGCTGATCACCGCGCGCGACGATGGGCCGGGCATTCCCGATATTGCCCGCGCGCTTCAGGATGGCTTCAGCACCACCGGCACGCTTGGTGCAGGGCTACCGGGCGTGCGCCGCCTTGCCGATGCATTCACGATCGATTCCGCGCCGGGCAGCGGCACCATAGTCAAAGCATGGAAATGGCACAACCCCCCGAAACGAGGATAGCAAGCATGCTCGATATAGGCGTGGCCGAGCGACCCAAGGCTGGGGCCACGATCTCCGGCGATAGCTACCTGGTCAAGAATCATGGCGACCAGGCGCTGGTCGCCGTGATCGACGGATTGGGCGGCGGGATGGCTGCCGCCGAGGCCGCCCGGAAAGCATACGACGCCATCGACAACCTTGCCGATCGCCCGCTCTCGATGATCATGCAGGCCGCGCATAACGCCTGTATGGGCACGCGCGGCGCGGTGATCGGCCTGCTGCGGCTCGATCTTGTCCATCAGGAGGCGCAGTACGTCGGCGTCGGCAACATCGGGATCTACGTGATCAGCCAGCACACGATCAAGCCGCTCTCGCGCAACGGGATCGTCGGCTACCGCATGCCGTCGCTGATGGAGCACAAGGCCAGGTTCGACGGCGGCGATACCTTTATCTTGTTCAGCGACGGCATCTCGATGCGCTTCTCGGAAGCGCCGCTGATGAGCGAGGTGCTGGAGCCGCAGCCGCTGGCCGAGCGGATCTTAGAGCACTTCGGCAAAAGCATCGACGACGCGACGGTGGTCGTGGCGAAGACCCGGTCTGTCTCCCCCCAGCACCCATAACCGAGCACAAAGCACCACGTGTCAAGGAGCGGGCAGCGGCGCGCAACGCCTTGGCACATGGAACCTGGAACTCCGAATATGAGCGAACGCTTAGCCCATTGGCTTGAAACCCACGAGTCCGAGATCATTCCGCGCTGGGCGCGCCGCATCCGTGAGCGTGGCGTCAGCGACGAGCGACTTGGCACCTCCGAGCTACGTACCACGTTCTTCGTGCAGGCCTACGCGGGATTGATCGCGGCGGCGCGTGGCGACTACTCCATGCTTACTGCTGCGCTCAACCAGGCCCCGCATCTGCGTGGACGCACCGACCGAACGCTGCCGCAACTGCTGGAGATTCCGTTCCAGATCCGTCGCATCCTGTGGGATCTGGCGCTGCAAGAGGACGAGCCGCAGGTGATGATGCAGGTGTTGGCCGAGTTCGAGCCGCTCACCGAGTGGATGGTCGGCGTGCTCTCGCGGCAGTTCGGCCAGGAGATCGAGCTGGCGCTGCGTCAGCGGATCGACGAGGCGGAGTTTATGGCGACGCAGCTTGCGATGGCGACTGAGGAGGCTGATTTTGTTGCCATGCGCATCAACCGGCTCTTCAAGTTCTCCCAGGCGCTCAGCGGCAGCCTCCAGCTTCACGAGCTGGTCAGCATTATCGGGCAGGAGCTGCAACAGGCGCTCAGCGCCGACCGCTGCGCGATCTGGCTGCGCGCCGACCAGCAGTTGATCAACGCGCGCGCCTGGGGCTACCCGCAGCCGCTCGAAACGATCCGCTACGCGCTCGAAGAAACAAGCCTGGTGCCGCAGGCGCTACGCCGCGCCAAGCCCTGGCTGCTGCCCGATCCATCGTCGACTCAAGACGGCGGCTGGGTCGATCCCCAGTCGGCGCTGCTGGCGCTGCCGCTGCTGGCCGGCGAAGATCGGCTGGGCGTGATCGTGATCCAGGGGCCGCCGGATCGTCTCAGCACGGAGCAGATCGCGCTGGCGCAATCGCTGGCAAACCAGGCCGCGCTGGCGCTGGAGAATGCCCGGCTGTACGAGCAGATCGTGCGCTTCAACGCCGAGCTTGAGCAGCGCATTCAGGAGCGCACCCAGGAGCTTCGTGCCGAGCGCGACCGTCTCGATCTGCTCTACGCGATTTCGAGCGCCGTGATCAGCACGCTCGACGTAGACACGATGCTGAACGAGCTGCTCCAGGTGCTCGCGCAGCGCATGTCGGTCAGCCATGGATCGGTGCTGCTGCTGGATACCGAGACGGCTCAGCTTGTGCGGCGGGCGACGCTCGGCAGCAATAACAAGCAGATCAGCCACTTCCCGATCGGCATGGGCGTCGCCGGATGGGTCGCGCAGCATCGCATGCCGGTGCTGATCGACGACGTGATGCTCGACCCGCGCTGGGTCGAGCCGCAGGTTGCCGAGGGCGAGCACAAGCATCGCGGCTCGCTGCTGGGCGTGCCGATCACGGCCTCCGATGGGCTGCTGGGCGTGCTGATCCTGTCGCATCCAGAGATCGGCTACTTCAAGCAGGAGCACCAGCGCGTGCTGACCGTCGTCGCCAACGAGGTTGCGAGCGCGCTGCACAACGCCGATCTGTACTACTATATCAGCGAGCAGGCCGCGAAGCTGGCGATGATGGTCCAGGCCGAGCGCGCGACCTCCAGCCAGAGCCAGGCGATCCTGCAATCGATCGCCGATGGCGTGGTCGTCTGCGACTGTGACGGACAGGTCATGCTCGCCAATCCGATGAGCGCGCGTATCCTTGAGCAGCCGCTGGAAGAGCTGTTCATGGCGAATATCCACGAGATCCTGCGCACGCTCAAGATCTCCGGCCCTGAGCGCTCGCCGCTGCGCGACCTGCTGGCCGATCCACGCGACGATCAGGGCCAGCCACGCCAGTTCCGCACCACGTTCCGCATCGGGCCGCGCTCGGTGGATATGGCGCTCGGCCCCGTGCTGACCGATCGCGGCGAGCTGCTGGGCGGCGTGGCGATCCTGCGCGACATCACCCGTGAGATCGAGTCGGACCGGCTCAAGACCGAGTTTATCGGTACGGTCAGCCACGAGCTGCGCACGCCGATGACGGTGATCAAAGGCTATGTCCAACTGCTCGGCATGGGCTCGATGGGCGAGCTAAGCCCCACCCAGCGCCAGCTGCTCGACACGATCAAGACCAGCGCCGAGCGCATGACGGCGATCATCAACGATCTGCTCGACATCACCAAGATCGAGTCGGGCAGTGTGGAGCTTGACTTCAAGCCGGTGCGCGTCCTCGACACCGTGAGCATGACGGTCAATAGTCAGCAAACGCTGCTGACCAGCCGCGAGCAAAACCTGCTGATCGATGCGCCGATGGAGATGCCTCCTGTGCTGGTCGATACCACGCGCTTCCAGCAGATCTTGGACAATCTGCTCTCGAATGCGATCAAGTACACGCCCAAGCAGGGCCAGATCACGATCGCGGCCAGGAAGATCCAGGGCAAAGATCTGCCAGCCGAGCAGCGCGCGGGCCTGGCGACGCGCCGCACCTACGTGCAGATCGACGTGACCGATACCGGTATCGGCATCGCGCCCGAAGACCAGGAGCGTATCTTCGAGCGCTTCTACCGCGTCGAGAGCGACCTGAAGGTCGAGGCGGGCGGGACAGGTCTGGGCCTGGCGATCGTGCGTCCGCTGGCGCTGCTGATGGGCGGTAGGCTCTGGCTCACCAGCGAGCTTGGCAAAGGCTCGACGTTTACGCTGATCCTGCCGGTTGCGGGGTAGGCAGGCCCTCACCCGGGCCCAGAGGGCACCCCTCTCCCATTGCATAGGAGAGGGGGAAATGCATCGACACCGATCCATGCATCGCATGCCATCAATCGTGCCCGTACAGCCGATCCCATAGGGACGTATGCACTACGCGCCGATCGTCACTATCCACGAATCGATCTTCACGTCCCTACCGATCGAACACGCTTAACGACAAACGCCCCGGCATATGCCAGGGCGTTATTTTCGTCTGCTTTCGAGTTTCAAGTTCCAAGTTTCGAGTTTCAAGTTTCGAGTTCTCTTAGTTCTCGGCTCCTGGTTCCCTTGTTCTGCGCCCGCTATGGCGCGGTGACGTCGGGGCCGACCGGCTGCGGCTTGCTGATGCGGCCTTGCTCGTCGCGGAAGCGCACGAAGACCTTGCGCTCCTGGCCGGGCTGCCAGTTCCACACGCGCACATCTACGAACGGCTCCCAGACGGCATCGCGGAAATCCTCGTGGATCGAGAGCTGCATCTCGACATGCTCCGACATCCACATCTGCGGTGTCTGCGTGCCCTGCGGCTCAGGATCGATGCCGTTGACCGCCAGGCTCAGCACCGCCGCCGTATCGAAGGTCGAGCGCACCTCGCCGGTCGCGCTGATCGGCGACTGAAGCTCAAGCGTCGTCGTCACCACCGTCTCGTTGTCGGCGCGGTCGCGGTAGCGGATCGCGAACGTATGCGTGCCCTCGGTGCCGGTGATCGACCAGCGATAGCTGTCGTGGTAGGCCAGCGGCCCTGACCACGGCTCGTTGTCGCGGCGCAGTTGGACCGAGACGATGCCGCCCTGCGGATCGATCGCGTTGGCATCCAGCACCACCGTGCGATCCGTCACGATGCGCGCCGTGCTGATCGGACCCGCGCTGCGCGAATAGAGATCTTGCTTCTCCGCCAGCCGCTTGATCTCGCGTCCGTTCAGCGCACGCTTGAAGACCGCCAGCTCATCCAGCGCAATGCCGCTCGCGCCAAATCCGGCGATAAAGCGTCCAAGCTGAAGCTGCTCGCCAAGACTGTTCGGCAGCGCGATCGAGCTAGCCTGCGCCGTAAGCTGCCCATCGATAAAGAGCGACTTGCGCCCCGTGTCGCGCTCCCAGGCCACCGCGAAATGGTGCCAGGCGTCGCGCTGGAGCGTGTCGGAGACGGTGAGATTGTGCGCGACGCCGCCGCTGTCGACCGTCCAGAAATTCCACAGCGCGCGCTCGTCGGTCTGCTCACGTCGCAGCGCCAGCGTATCGGTGTAAACTTTGCCGTCCTCAGGATTCGCGCTCGCCGCGACCAGATAGTGACGTTTGCTGCGGCTCTGCGGATACTCCGCCGGAAGCCTGGCCCAGAACGCGATCGTGCCGCGCTCAAGCTCAAGATTGCCGCTGATCGGATAGCTCAGCCCCAGCGACGACAGCTCGATCGCGCGATCGAAGACGCCTTCCTTGAAGCTCGGCTTCGCCCCTGACGATCCCTGAGTGCCGCTAAACTCCACGATGCCCTGACCAATCGCCGGGACGAGGTTCTCGTCGAAGTGAGCCAGCAGGCCAAGATCACCGTCGGGCACGACCGCTAGATTGCCTGTCGGCGGCTCGCGATCTTGCGGCGCGGGCGCGTCGGGGCGGGTAAAGTCGTACAGGCCGCTCAGGCTCTCGTCCCACAGCCAGACGCTCGTCTCGCAGCCAGCGGCCCAGGCAGAGCACGGATCGGGGCCGGAGCCGTACCAGCCGTAGGGATCGACCTGCTTGCCGTTGTGCCGGACCTCGAAGTGCAGATGCGCACCGCCGGAGGTGAAGCCGGTCTTGCCGCTGGTGCCGAGCACCGTCCCGGCCTCGACCGCCACGCCGACGCCTTTGTCGATCTTGCCCTCGAAGATGACCGCGAACTGATCGAGATGCCAGTAGATCGTCTCGTAGCCCGCGTACGCGCCGCCGTGGCGGATCACGACGCCGTTGCCGCGCGTGGTGTAGGCATAGGCGATGCCTGGCGCGGCGGCCAGCATCGGCGTGCCGATCGGCTGAGCGGGAAAATAATAATCGTGGCCGTCGTGCGTGTTATACGACAGGTTGCCGCGTCCCAGGTAGTTGACGATAAACGAGTTGCCATCGCCGCCGCGATCGACCGTGGGATAGGCGTGGTCGAAATACGACGAGTGGATCACCTCGACTCCGGCAGGCCACGGCAGCTTGAGAAACGGACGCGACGCGGCGGGTGTTGGCGTCGGGAGCGCGGGCTCCTTGCCCCAGAGCTGCGTGTACAGCGGCACATAGCGATCGACCAGGCCGCGCCACTCGCTCTGCGCGCGACCACTCGCCAGGAAGCGCTGCACGGCGATCACCGATGCCTCTTGTTTTATGTCAAGCGTTACGCTGGTACCATCGCTGAACTTGACTACCGGCGCGCTCGTGTACGGGCCGAAGCCCGCGCGAATATCGCGCACGGCCCACTCGACCTGCTGCGTAAGCCCGTCGGGACCTGCCGCGCCGAACGGCTTGCGGATCGTCTCCGGCGCGGGCGTGGGCTCCGTTAGCAGACGCGGCCCTAGCTCAAGCAGCGTCAGGATGATGCGCGGATCGAGATTGTAGTACGAGGTATAGCCTTCGATCACCTGCGCGGCAGTGTACTTGCCCTCGCGGTAGCTTTTGAGGGCACCGGGCTGCCCGTCCAAAAATTTTTGGACGTTGAGCTGTGCGGCGGCGCTTGACGGCGCTGCGGCAGCAGGAACGATCGATCCTAGACCCAGGCTGAAGAGTATGATGAAGCAGAACAGCCGATTGGAAACGCGCATGAGCAACCTATTATTTGCTGTCAGATGCAGGAGACAGGCGGATAGTACCATGTCGATCGGCCCGCGTCAATGGCTGCAAGCTGACGTGAATAGTTTGGCTTCTGATCGTTGGGCGACCATCCGACACACAGGCTCAAGGGACCTTCGGCCCATCATCGGTCGAGGGCCAGCACCCTGAGATTCCAGGCGTGGTCATGCTATAATGCGCGGCACATCATTGTCACCAACCAGCAGGAGACGACCCCGGCTTCTGCGCCGCAGATCCCAACGTGTATCGCCCGCCAATGGAAAGGATACCCATGAAATCACGCGCCGCCGTCCCTATCCTGGGACTCCTCTTGACGATGCTCTTCGGTACGCTGAGCTTGAGCGCGCAGGCCCGGCAGCTTCCCGCGCCCACGGCTGACGTGTCGCTGACCTTTCAGGTGACGCTGCCGCCCGAAACGCCCGCCGCCGACACGATCTACATCGCCGGAAATTTCACGGGCTGGAATCCGGGCTCCACGCCAATGCAACGCTCCGGCAACACCGCCAGCATTACGCTCTCATTCGCGGCAGGCACGAATCTGGAGTACAAGTACACGCGCGGCTCGTGGAGCAGCGTCGAGAAGGCCGCCGACGGCAGCGAGCTTGCCAACCGCACGACCACCGCCGACGCCGATCGCACGGTGAGCGATAGCGTCGCGCGCTGGGCCGATGTCCAGAACGAGCCGGGGCCGGACGTGACGATGAGCGTCTCGGTGACGCTTCCGCAGACGACACAGCCGGGCGATACGATCTACATCGCCGGAAACTTCCAGGGCTGGAATCCGAGCGCCACGCCGCTGGTGCGCAGCGGCTTGCAGGCCACCGGCACGATCACCGTCAGCGAGGGCAGCACGCTTGAGTTCAAGTTCACGCGCGGATCGTGGGGCTCGGTCGAGCAGACGGCGGAGTGCGTCAACATTCCCAATCGTACCGCAGTTGCCACGGTGGGCGGCACGATCAGCGCGTCCGTCGCAGCCTGGGCCGATCGCTGCACCGTGGTCTATGATCCACGGGTCGAGAAGATCGCGCTCGACAGCCAGACGCTTGGCGTCGCCAAAGAGTTTTATGTCTACACGCCGCCGGAGTACAGCGCCAGGCCGGGGCTGCGCTACCCGACGCTCTACCTCTTCCGGGGCCACGAGCGCGAATGGATCAACCAGCAGGAGGACAGCACGCGCGGCGGTCGCAATGTGATCGACGTGTACGAGGAGCTGCTCGCGGCGGGGCAGGTCGGGCCGATGATCCTGGTCTTTCCCGGCATCAGCAGCGCCGACAACTCAGTCTCCGGCATGCTGACCAACTTTCTCGCGCCGGAGCTGACCAGCGCGGCGGGTGTCGGCACGGGACGCTTCGAGGATTATCTGGTGCAGGAGCTCGTGCCCTACGTCGACGGGCACTATCGCACGGTGCCGACGCGCTCCGGTCGCGGCGTGGACGGCTTCTCGCTAGGCGGCTTCATGAGCACCAAGATCGCGTCGCAGCATCCTGAGCTGTTCAGCACCGCCGGAGCGTTCGACGGGCTGTACTTCTACGCCGACGCCACGTGCCAGAGCATCGCGGAGAGCGACGGCGTCTTCGGCCTCTCGCTCTTCGATCCGGTCTTCGACCAGCCACGCGATCGAGCATACGCCGCCGCCAACAACGCGCCGAACATCGTCTGCAACCGCAGCGTCGCCGAGGTCCGCAGCATCCGCTGGCTGATCCAGTACGGCCCCGAATCGGCTGAGCCGAGCGATGCCAACTTCTACCGTGGCGAGCATCTGCGGCACAAGCTGATCCAGAAGGGCGTCACAGGTCCGCTCCCGGCGATCCTGGCCGGCGGGCACAACTGGCGCACCGCCGACGAGCACATGCGCCAGACGCTGCCGCACCACTGGGCGGCGTTGCGTCTCTCCGCCAGAGCCAGCGTGTATCTGCCGCTGCTTGCGAGGTAGCCGAGGCGCGGATCGACGTACAGCGCCCGCTTCCGATGTGGAGGCGGGCGCTTCTGGCCGGCCTGGATCGCCTACTGGACCAGCGCGTTCCAGGTATTGAGGCTGACGATCCCATCGACGGTCAGGCCGCGCGAGGTCTGAAAGCTCCTGACCGCGCTGTCGGTGGCCGGGCCGAAGATGCCGTCGATCACCAGGCTGTAGCCTTTGGAGACGAGCTGGCTCTGCACGGCGCGCACGGCGTCGCCGCTATCGCCCTGCTTAGTCACGATCACCAGCACCTCCCAGGTTTGCGCGCCCACAATCCCATCGGCGGTCAGGCCCTTGGAGGACTGGAACTTCTTGACGGCGCGCTCGGTGCCTGAGCCGAAGATGCCGTCGACCGTCAGGCTCTGGCCGTGCTCGCGCAGCAGGTATTGCACGGTCTTGACACGCTCGCCGGTGTGCCCACGCTGAACGATCGGCCAGACACGCGGGGTGGGACCGCCGATCAGCGCCGCGACATCGCTGCGGAGCTGCGGCAGCATGGCATAGAGCTTATCGCCGGGGCACTCGGTGGCGTTGAAATCGCGGTGGCCGTAGATCTCCGTGCTGGGAATGCCGTACTGCTGGCAGATGTAGGCGCACATCGCCACGAGCTTATCGTAGAGCGCCTGGGGCGGTGTTGCCGTTATGTAGGTGCCCTCGTTCTCGATCCCAACGGCAACATCGTTCTGGTTCAGGCAGTGCGCGCCGCGCACGTGGTTGACGCCGCCCTGCAACACCTCAAGGCTGCGGTGGCGTCCTTCCAGCACATAGCCGCCCCGGCTAATCGTAAACTGCTGCCCGGTGTCGATCCAGCCATTGTTGTCCATGTGGTAGTTCTGGATCGCCCGCGCCAGCGAGTAGGCATGCGCCAGCGAGTAGTCGGTGGAGTTCGACGTGGCGGTATGATGCACGATCACCTTGGTTGGCTTCGAGGAGAGCACTGTGATTGGCTCGGTGGGCTGTCGCGCGCCCCAGGTATCGCAGCCGATGATGTTCGGCGCGGTGACGGCGGCGAGATCGACGGGCGCGGGCGAGGCGGAGGAGGGCGACGCGAAGCGCAGCTCAACGCCGCCGATTACTACGCTTGAGCCAACGCCAACCGACATCTTGAGGAACGAGCGACGAGAAAACGATGAGTCGGACATGCCTGAAACCTCCCTGAACCAAATGCCAGAACAAAGGGAAGAACCGAGAACAAAGAGGGAGAACCGAGAACCAAGAACGGGCGACCTCTGGGCACACCAGGGGCCGCCAGGCCGGGAGGTGTGGGCCTCAACTCGAAGCCCGAAGATCGGAACTTGGAACCCGAAACTCGAAACTGTGTCCTACGCAGACTATACGAGAAAAATTAAAAATGGTCAATATCTGAAGGCGAGCAAAGCCGGTACGCATTGCGGATAGATTAACCATTGCGCTTGCCCGCCACGCTATAATGCTGAACAATGCATTCAACGAGACGAGCATGACACACCAACTGGGCGTGATGCTCTTAGGCGCACGCTTGCTCGCAACGATCATGCTGTACCTGTTTGTGGAAAACTTCCAGACTCGTTAAAGGTGAGCCTGTGATACCCGATCGGAACCTCGACTGGAACGCCTGCTTCAACGTCCGTGATCTCGGCGGCATCCGCACCGGCGATGGTCGTCGCACCCGGCGGGGTGCCGTCGTGCGCGCCGATAGCCTCAACCAGCTCACGGCAGCGGGCTGGGCAGCGCTGAAGGCCCACGGAATCCGCACGATCATCGACCTGCGCAACGACCACGAGCTTGGGTCCGACACCGCGCCACGCCCGAATGGTCTAACCACGGTGCATATGCCGCTGGACGACATCGCAGACACCGAGTTCTGGGACTACTGCTGGGACAACGGACTCGATGGCAGCCCGCTGTACTATCTGCCCTTCCTTGAGCGCAAGCCGGAGCGCTGCGCTGCCGCCGTGGCTGCCATCGCCCGCGCCGCGCCGGGTGGCGTCGTGATCCACTGCGGCATCGGTCGCGATCGTACCGGACTGATCACGCTGCTGCTGCTGGCGCTCGTCGGCGTCGCGCCTGAGGACATCGCCGCCGACTACGAGCTGAGCAATGTGCGCCTGCGACCGCGCTGGACCGCGCTGGGAGAGGAGGACCAGGAGCCGATCATCGAGGCGCTGCTCAGGCGCAAGCAGACCTCTGCCCGCGCCGCGATCCTCGCAACGCTGGCGTCGCTCGACGTCGCCGCCTACCTGCGCTCAGGCGGCCTGAGCGACGACGATCTGGCAGCAGTGCGTGAGCGGCTGAGCAGCTAAAGCTAACGTGGCGGAGCCGTAGATCACGGCTCGACCAACAAGCTGCTCCCCGCGATACCCTGACCCACACCATCGACGCAAACCTCATCAACGCCACAAACGCACCCAGGAGCGGGTGCGTTTGCATTCCGATCGAACGTGGCAAGGCGCGGGCTACACGCGGGGGAACGGCACCACCCAGATCCAGATCAGCGCCACGAACGCCGCGCCGCCCGCGATGGTGAAGAGATGGAAAATCTCGTGGAAGCCGAAGATACGCGGCAGCGGATTGGGCCGCTTGAGCGCATAGATCACCGCTCCGATCGAATAGAGCACGCCGCCGGCAACCAGCATCGTGATCGCCTGCCAGGGCAAGAGCTGCACAAGCTGCGGCAGCGCGATCAGCGAAACCCAGCCCATGCCCAGATACAGCGCCGTCGAAACCCAGCGCGGCAGCCGCAGCATCAGCACCGTCGCGAGAGCGCCCGTCAGCCCCACCGTCCACACGAGAGTCAGCACCGTAATGCGCAGCGAGCCGGTCAGCACGTTGACGCAGATCGGCGTGTACGTGCCTGCGATCAGCAGAAAGATATTGGCGTGATCGAGCGCGCGCAGCACTTGATGGCGACGACCCTGCCATCTGCCGATGTGGTACACGGCGCTGCCGAGGTAGAGCCAGATCATACTCAGGCCAAAGATCAGCAGCGAAAGAAAGCGCAGCAGATCGGTGTGTGTCTCTATGAGCAAAATAATCGTCACCACCACGGCGGCCAGCGCGGCGAGCGCGTGCGACCAGCCGCGCAGGAGCGGCTTGCGCTCTGCGGCGTGCGATCGGGCGTGCGTTTCCCACGTTGGGTGAGGAGTGGAACTCATGGATATAACTCCCGCATCAGCCTGTGCGAACAGTCTGTAACATACTTCATTCTTAACAGTACGGGATTTGCCCGCGCTTTGGATTAAACCCGGCACTGCCGAGAAAGGAGCAGATCAGCGCTAGCTCGCTCCCTTGTACCCGCCTGGGCATCCACAGCGCGTTGCTCCACACGCGGCAGGTGTAGTATGCTGCCCCTGCACAAGAGCAGCGAAGCTGTGATAGATGAGCTATCGAGGAGCACGCCGTATGCCGAGGACGCCACGAGACGAAGCGCGCGAAGAGCGGATCGCGATGGACATTATTGTCGATGCCTACGGCCCGGAAGAGCAGGCTATGGGCTGGTACTACTACCTCGAAGAAAACTTGCAGTTTCCCTTCGCGGCCACCTGCATCACCCAGCGCGATCTCTCCGCTCCGAGTTGGCGATAACGTCAAAGTCACGGGCATGGCACCCGAAGACGAATGCGACCACGAGATGTTTGTCGTCGTTCGCTGGGAGCGCCGTGACGTCGCCGTGCCGCTTGCGCAGCTCAAAGGCATGAAGATCGATCCGCAGACACAGCAGGCGATTGAGGATTGGCACTACTGGATCAGCCAGGGGTACGAGCTGTGAGCCGCAGGCGCAGCCGCACACCCGTTGCAAACCGATCATAGAGGAGGCGATCTATGCCATTCCAGACCATCCTGACGCGACGGCTGAGATTGTCGCATCCTATCATCCAGGCACCGATGGCAGGCGGCGCGACGACCGCCGAGCTGGTAGCGGCGGTCTGCGAGGCGGGCGCGCTCGGCTCGATCGGCGCGGCGTATCTCACGCCCTCCCAGATCGCTGAGATCTCGCGTGAGGTGCGCGCGCGCACATCGCGGCCCTTCGGCATCAACCTCTTTGCTCCGCTGCCCGCGCCCGATCCGCCAGCGGACGCGAGCGCGGCGCTTGCGCTGCTGGCTCCGTTCCACGCGGAGCTGAGCTTGCCGCCGCCCGGCCTGCCAACCTGGGCGATCGAGCCCTTCGATGGGCAGCTCGCGGCGGCGCTTGAGAGCGGCGCGGAAGTCTTCAGCTTCACGTTTGGCATCCTGCCCTCACCCGCCATCGAGGCGATCAAGGCGCGCGGCATGTTCCTGATCGGAACGGCGACGACAGTCGATGAGGCCCGCGCGCTAGAGGGGGCAGGCGTCGATGCGGTCGTCGCGCAGGGCAGCGAGGCAGGCGCGCATCGCGGCACATTCGCGGTTAACTTCGAGTCTGGGCTGGTGGGGACGATCGCGCTGGTGCCGCAGGTCGTCGATGCGGTGACAGTGCCGGTGATCGCGTCGGGCGGGATCATGGATGGCCGTGGCATTGCGGCGGCCCTGGCGCTTGGCGCGAGCGCCGTCCAGATGGGCACCGCCTTCCTGACCTGCGACGAGGCGGGCATTCCCGAAGCGCATAAGGCGGCGATCCTTCAGGCGGGCGAGCACCAGACGAGCCTGACACGGGCCTTCTCCGGTCGTCCGGCGCGTGGCATCGTCAACCGCTTCATGCACGAGGCCGAGAGCACCGCCGAGGCGATTCTGCCGTATCCGATCCAGAATGCGCTGACGCGACCGATGCGCAGCGCAGCCGCCAGCCAGGGCCGGGCCGACTACCTTTCGCTCTGGGCCGGCCAGGGCCTCCGCCTTGCCCGCCGTCAATCCGCCGCCGAGTTGATCGCGCGGCTGGCGAGGGAAGCCGAGGCGGTCGTGCGCAGATTGGCAACGTTCGATTGACACGTATGCACGCGCGGAGTATAACACCAGCCGCTCGTGAGATCTACATTGCGGCTATTGGAGACTGTGGTATGACCACCAAGCCTACGCTGCGCGGCACACGCATCACGCTACGCCCGATCCGGCTCGACGACATCGATGCCTACCTCGCGCTGATGCAGGACGAGGAGGGCCTGCGCCTGACCGGGACGCAGACCACGGGCTTTTCCCGCGAGCAGACCGAGCGCTGGATCACGACGATCGCGGAGCGCGACGATCGTGTCGACCTGGCGATCGTCCCGCACGATACGAGCGATCTGATTGGCGAGGTGGTGCTGAATGAAATCGACACGACCAATCGCTCGGCCAACATTCGCATCGGGATTCGCACGCCCTACACCGGGCAGGGCTACGGCAGCGAGGCCATGCGCCTGATGCTCGGCTACGCCTTCGACCAGCTACGCCTGCACCGCGTCGATCTTGAGGTCTTTGCGTTCAATCCACGCGCGCTGCACGTCTACGAGAAGCTCGGCTTTCGGCGCGAGGGCGTGCGGCGCGAGGTGCTCTACCTCGACGGCACGTACCACGACTCCATCGTCATGGGCATGCTCGAAGACGAGTACCGGGCGATGCATGCGGCGCAGAGCAACGCCTGAAGATCCGCTGTCGTGGCTGCACACGCAAGCGTGGCCCCTTTCACAGGGACCACGCTTGTACTTTGAACGACCTTCAAGCAGATCAGCGCGACAGGCTCACTCGCGCAGCCGCGTCGTCGGGCCGGTGTTGGGCGTGCCCTGCGCGTCGAACTGAGCGCGCAGCGACTCAGCCTCGCCAATCGCCGCGCTGGCCTGCCGCGCGATCTCCTGGGCGCGGGCGTAGTGCGCGCTGATCGCGTCGTAGTCGGCGATGGCGAGCACGGCCTTGGCCTCCTGCTGATCGTCGCCAGCCGCGAATGCGTCCTGCGCCTCGTGGAAAAGCTGGATGCCCTTCGCCTGGAGCGATTGCAGCCGCTCGATGTTGCCCTGGCTATAGCTGATCCGATCGTACTCCGCCTTGGCCTGCGCCTGCTCCACCAGACGATCCAGATCGGCAATCGCCGCGCCCGCTGTTTTGCGCGCCTGCTGCATGCGCTCGCGCGCCGCCGCCAGGGCATCCGCGCTGACGCGACGCTTTTTGAGCAGCGGCACCGCCACCACACCGATCACGGTCAGCACCAGCGCCCCGCCGAGTAGATAGACCACCGTCGGCACGGGCGGATTGATCGTCGTGCGCACCGCGTCGAGGCCCGCAACCAGACCACCGGCGAGATCGCCGCTGGCAAAGCGAGGATTCATCTGCTCGACCTGGATCGACTGGAAGACCGGATCGAGATTGTCTTTCCAGCGCTGACCGTAGAGCAGCAAGGTCCACCGCGCGTCGCGTGCGACATAGAGCAGAATATCATTCGGCTGGAGCTGGCCGCTGTTCGGAGCGATGTTCCTGCGCGCGAGAAGCGCATCCAGGAATTGTTCGGCCTGGCTGGGTGTCTGGCCCGCCGATGGTCCCGCCGCGACGACGATCACCCGCGCGCCTTCGTCGGCCAGCCGCTGCGCCGCCCGACGCACGCTCTCCTGACTACCCAGCACGGTATCCGGGTCTTCGATCTGCACGCCTGGGGCCTGGGCCAGCGCTGGTAGGATCAGCAGCAGCCACAGCCCGACGAGCACGCTCCAGATTTGCACACGTCGCACGGCTTGCTCCTTCTTATGCTTCCGAGTGCGTCGGCACGTACGCCTCCGCTCCGACATCCTCCGTGGGCGCGTCCGCAAGCGCCTGCCGCAGATCGGCCAGCAGATCGTCCGCGTCCTCGATGCCGACCGACAGCCGCACCAGCCCCGCCGGAACTTCAAGCTTCGAGCCGACCACGCTGGCATGGGTCATCGCCGCCGGCAGCTCGATCAGGCTTTCGACGCCGCCCAGGCTTTCGGCCAGCGTAAAAAGCCGCGTGCGCCGCACCATCTCGCGCGCCGCCGCCTCGCCGCCGCGCAGCGTCAGCGAAACCATCCCGCCGAAGCAGCGCATCTGCCGCCGCGCCAGCTCATGCTGCGGATGGCTCGGCAGGCCAGGGTAGATCACCCGCTCGACAGCAGGATGCTCCTCCAAAAACTGCGCCACCGCTAGCGCGTTGCGCTCGTGCTCGCGCATGCGCAGCGCCAGCGTCTTCGCGCCCCGCAGCGTCAGCCACGAGTCGAACGGGCCGGGCACCGCGCCCGCCGCGTTTTGCAGGAACTTCAGCCGCTCGTAGACCTCGTCGTTGGAGAGCATCAGCGCGCCGCCGACGACATCGGAGTGCCCGCCGATGTACTTGGTCGTCGAGTGCATCACGATGTCCGCGCCCAGATCGAGCGGCTGCTGGCCGTAGGGCGAGGCAAACGTGTTATCGACGACCGTCAGGATGCCGCGCTGGCGGGCCAGCGCGCTGATCGCCTGAATGTCCGCCAGCTTGAGCAGCGGATTGGTCGGCGTTTCCAGCCAGATCAGGCGCGTCTCAGGCCGAATCGCCGCCGCGACCTCCTCCGGCTTCGACATATCGACAAAATCGAAGAGCAGCCCGTGGTCGGTCATCACTCGCTGGAAGAGCCGATAGGTGCCGCCGTAGACATCGTCGCCGCAGATCACATGCTCGCCCGCCTTGAGCGTCAGCATCAGCGTGGTTGTCGCGCCGAGGCCGGAGCCGAACGTCAGCGCGTACTTCGCGTTCTCAAGCGATGCCAGGCAGGCTTGCAGCGCCGTGCGCGTGGGATTATCCGTCCGCGAATACTCGTAGCCTTTATGAACGCCAACCTCGTCCTGCGCAAAGGTCGAGGTCTGAAAGATCGGGACGATCACGCTGCCGGTGCCCGGCTCCGGCTCCTGACCGACATGAATAGCCCGTGTTGAAAAACCGTAGTCCACGAACGCCTCCTTGCGTGTGACATCGCGTTATAGTTAGCGTATACGATCGACGACCGGCGCTGCGTATGCGGCTACCTTAGGCGATGATAGAGCTGCCGCGCAGATCGTCGCCGCTGCGATTATAGCACGCCACTTCGTTCCAGCCAGCCGACGAAAGGATGATGGTATGCGCTTGCTGTTGAGCTTCGAGAATCCCTGGTGCCTGTTCAGTCTTTTGCTGCTGATCTGCCTGCTGCTGATCGCCGCAGCGCTACTCTCCTACAGCCGATCGAGGCAGCGGCCAGCACTCCGGCCCGCGCCACCGGAACAGCCGCCGCGTCCGGCCTGGCAGCCTGAGGTGACGGCGACCGCGCCGTTCGAGGCGCTGCTGGCGATTCAGGAGCGCCTGGCCGATATGCAGCGGCATCTCACGCCCGGCTCAGACGACGCGCGCTGGTTGGAGGGCTTTCGCAACGATCTGCGCAACGTGATGGACGATGTCTACTGGGAGCTGTATCATGCCCAGGACGATACGCGCGACGCGCTTCTGGAGCGGCTCGACGCTGAGGTAGCGCGGCTGAATCAGACGATCGGCGCGCATATCTCGGCGACGATCAGCCGTGAAACCGATCGCAGCGCGCTGCACACACAGCTCGACCGTCTGCGCGCAGCCGTCGATGAGGCGTAGGCTTCGGAGTCTGGCGCGGACACTCGACGATTCCTGGTGCCTGGAAGGGATCAAAGGGATTGCCAAAAGGTTGCTTGAGCGTGAATCAGGAAGAGGCCGTCATCTGGCATGCCCGGCAGACGCCGAACGCCTCCAGCCAGTGGCCCTCGATGCGGAAATTGAGCCGCTCCGCCAGGCCGCCCAGCAGCTTTTCCAGCTCGCAGCCCTGAAACGCGATCACATGCCCGCACTGGCGGCAGACCAGATGATGCTGGTGCCCAGGCTCGGCCACCACGTATCCGTGCTCGCCCTCCGGACGATGCACCAGCCCTAGCCACTGGTAGCTATGCAGCAGCTCCAGCGTGCGGTACACCGTGGCCCGGCCTACGTGAATCCTGGCCGCTTGCAGATCCGCCAGCAGCTCCTCAGCCGTAAACGGCGCGCTGTAGCGTAAAATATGCTCAAGAATCGCCCGGCGCGGCCCCGTCAGCCGGTGGCCCTCGTCCGCTAAATGTTCGACAACGCGCTCCGTCCAGCCCACAGTGCCATCCTTACCGTTCAGCAAGTCATTCGGTACCTGAAATTGTACCACGCGATGCCAACGAACTCAGCCTTGCTG
>DASUTC010000258.1 GCA_036374795.1 Herpetosiphonaceae bacterium | reverse complement strand
CACGCCCACCCCCGCCCCACCCAGCCGAGGGGAGCGTCCGAGATGCCCACGATCATCCCGCACGTCCTGGCGATCGGATCGCCGGGGCGCGATCCCCTGCTCCACGCGGCAGGGGTCGCCGTCCGCCACGCCACCACGCTGCTCGACGGCTACGCGCACGCCGTCCACGGCCTGGCCGACACCGAATCGCCCCCGACGCTGATCCTGCTCGATCTCCATGCCGTCGAGCCGGGCTTTCCCGAACTCGCCGCGCCGCAGCTGGCCGCCGTCCTCGCCCGCGCGCTGCACACCGGCGCGCTCCATCCCGCGTGGCTGATCGGCCTCGCGCACGTGGCGGACCCCGATCTGGATGCCGAGGCGTCCCTGGCGGGCTGCCACCTCGTGCTCCATCCGCCGCTGTCTCAGGCCATGCAGGCGGGTATGGTCCGGCTGAGCCGCACCCCGGCGCTGCTGCCGCCCACCGACCGGGCCACCCACGCCTATCAGCGCGCGGCCCTGCGCGTGGTGGAGGTGGTGCAGGCGGCGCAGGTGCCAATCTGGACCGTGGCGGATGCGACGGTGCTCCTGGGAGCCATCACCCACTACCCGATCCGACGGCAGGCGCTGGAGCGCAGCCCGCGCGCTCACCAACTCGTGCGCGCCCTGGGCGGGCCGCAGGCGGCGATGCGTCGGCTGCACGCGATCACCGAGGTGGTGCGGGAGCGCTCCCCGCTGCATGCCGAGGTGCTGGCGCGCTTCCTCGACGGCTGGGAGCGCCGCGCGATCGTCCACGCCCTGGTCGCGAGCAGCTGCGCTGAGCACACCCAGGTGGACCGCGCGATCAACGAGCTGCCGCAGCGCCTGGCCGCTGAGCTGCGCATGCAGCAGGCGCGGGAGGAGGCGTAGATGCGCGCTGTGATCCTGCTCGCCCTGATGGTGCTCACGGCCTGCGGCTACCCGTCGCCGGTCCAGCTTCAGGCCACCGCCCAGGTCGCCGGGTGCTGGCCGTATGGCTTCCCGCGTCCGAACCCGACCCGGACGCCGGTTGGCGTGCCCACGCCGAGCGTGACACCGACGACGGCCACGGCCATGCCGACGTGTACGCCCGCGCCGGAGACGCCCACGCTGACGCCGACGATCCCGCCGACCCTCACGCCGTGGACGAGGCCCACCGATCGCCCGCCGCTGGATACGACGAGCCAGCTCATCAATGTGTCCAACATGCCCGGAGCCGATAGTCATGCCGCCGTCGCGCTCCACCCCTCGGAAGGTTGGGCCGCGCTTGCGTGGGTCAACGTGCCCCCGGACGCGCCGGATCAGGCCGTCGTGTACGTCAAGGCCCAGGACGCACGCACCAAGGCATGGCGGCGGGGCGTGAGCGTGACGACGCAGCCCGCCTACGGCTTTGCGAGCCACCCGGACCTCGCGATCGACGAACAGGGCCACATCCATGCGTTCTTCGGCCAGGACCCGCTCAAGCCACATTACAGCCGCAGCACGGATGGCGGGCAGACGTGGACGGAGCCGGAGGCGCTGCCGCTCCCGGCTGGCTACGCCCCGAACGCGCTCTACGGGCGGATCGCCGTCGATCCCGCTGGGCACCTCCATGTCTTCTACGCGCTCGAAACCGGCGCGCCGGACTCGTTCGCGTATATCCACCTCCAGCGCCCCGCAGACGCCGATCCCGGCACGCCGTGGCACGTGGACACCGGGATCTTCCCCGGCGAGAAGCACGTGCGCCTGGCGATCGCGTTTGTCCCGCTTGCGAACGGTCAAGTCCGCACCGTCGCCGTGACCGGCTGCAACCGAGGCTGTGGCGCAGCCCAGCCCATCGTCGCCACGCAGGAGGGCAGCAGGCCGTGGCGTGTGGCGACGATCCCCGGCGCAACCGATCGCATGCCCGAACAGAACATCAACTGGACCAGTGCACTCAGCTTCCGCGACCGGAGCGGGCAGCAGCAGGTCTGCATCGCCTGGGGCAACTACGCCGCGAGCGGCACCTTTGCATCGTGCAGCCGGGACGGGGGGCGGAGCTGGGGCGCAGCCGAAACCATCGTCTTCACGCCAGCCACCGAGGACGAGGCGATAAGCGACCGGGGCAGCACGCCGGAGCTGATCTACGAGCCGACCAGCGACACGCTTATGGCCGTCCAGATCTACCGCCAGGCCGGGACGCCCGCCACGACCTATGTCGTGTACAGCTACCGCCACGCCGCCGCGAAGGTGTGGCTCCCGATCATGGACGGTCCCACCGAGACGCACGAGCCAGCGCTGCGCCTCTTTCCCCAGACCCGCCGCAGTTTGGCCGACGCCAATGCAGGTATCCGCGTGGCCTACGCCGGTTCGGGCCTGGCGCTCGCCGCGTGGAGCGAGCTGGAGGCCGACGAGAACGGCGACGTCTACCTCGGCTGGTTCAACCCGTCATCCCTGCTTGCGGAGGTTGCCCCATGACGCTCATGACCCTCCTCCATCCACGGGCGCACACGCGCTCGCTGCTCGCCCTGTTCGCCCTGGGCCTCGCGCTCGCCGGACTTGCCATGTCGCAGATCGGCATGCCGCTTTGGGGCGGCACCAC
Source organism: Herpetosiphonaceae bacterium (assembly GCA_036374795.1). Taxonomy (NCBI): domain Bacteria; kingdom Bacillati; phylum Chloroflexota; class Chloroflexia; order Herpetosiphonales; family Herpetosiphonaceae; species Herpetosiphonaceae bacterium. The sequence goes on along the minus strand of DASUTC010000258.1, from coordinate 22,621 downwards.
CATCGTGCTCGCCCTGCTCGTGTATCCGGCCACGCTCAAGTGGCGAGACGACATCGCGCGCTGGGGACTCCCGATCGCCATCTTAGGCATCCTGCTCGCCTTGCAGGGCTTCCACACCGTCGAGCACGTCACGCAGTGGGTCCAGTTCCATCTGCTCCACTGGCCGCCCAAGCGCGCCAGCGGCCTGCTCTCCGCCGCGAATGCCGAGCTGGTCCACTTCGTCTGGAATTGGAGTGTCGCGCTCACCGTCGGCTATCTCCTCCGCGCGGGCCTGCGCAACGGGTGGGGCTATCTCCTGCTCGCGTGGGCGCTCGCCCACAGCCTGGAACACACCTACCTGTTCGTGCAGTACGTGGACGCGGTGCGCACGCTCTGGAGCCAGGACGCGGCGCTCGCGTTCGCGCAAGGGCTGCCCGGCATCGTCGGGCGGCACGGCTGGCTCGACACGAGTGGCTGGCAGTACGCCCCGACCGCCTTTCTGTGTCGGCTGACCCCCCAGCTCATCACCAGCACCCGGCTCGATGTCCACTTCTGGTGGAACGTCGGCGAAACCGGGCTGCTGCTGCCGTTCGCGCACGTCGCCGTGCGCCGTCGTTTCCGTTCGTCGTAAGGAGTTCGTTGTGCCACATGCGTCTCGTTGGTTTCATCATCCTTTGTGGTACGCCCTGTGCATCATCGTGATCGCGGCCCTGCTCGCGTCGGGCCTCGTCACCCCCTCGCAGGCGCAGATCGACAACAGCCAGCCGAGCCTGGCGTATGCCTCGACGGTCGACTGTCTCCGCGCCGGAGCCGATCGCGGCCAGGCCAGCCACCTCTCGCCCCGCTTTGCGTCCACATGTTTTGGTAGCCGCTGGAGTCCGGGCGGCTATACCGATCAGTCCGTCTCGAATCAGGGCGACGCGCTGCCGAGCGACCCGGCGCTGGTCGAGTTCGGCGACGGCACGCCCGACGCCCCCGGCGAGCCGGGCCATCTCTCGCTTGCCAGCCTGGGCGAGGTCGGCGCGGTGTACGGCGTGGCATCGAGCAGCGGCACCAATCCCACCGCCCCGGCAGGTGGTGCGCGCCAGCCGCGCCTCTTTGTCGGCGCGTTCACCAAGCGCATTACCAGATACGGATCGGGCGGTCCCGGCGCGATCTATGTCCTCAATCGCGCGACGGCCACGACGAGCCTGTATGTGCAGGTGCCGGACGTGGTGCCCGGACCGGATAGGCTGCCGGGCGATCCTGGCGACGGCACGAGCGCCACGTTCCCGAACGGCCTCCCCTACACGCCGCAGAACGGCGGCCTGCACACGCCGTTCGAGGACAGCCTGGTCTTGCCGTATGTCAGTAAGACCGGCCTCGGCGACGTGGAGCTGGACGCGGATGAGCGCTATCTGTATGCGGTCAATCTGAACACCCGACGGATCTCCCGCTTCGATACGTGGAGCGCCAGCCCGCAGGCGAGCATGACCATCTTGGCACAGGTCCCGAATCCCGGCATCTGCGGCAGTGGCGCTGCGGACTTCCGCCCCTTCAGCCTGGCGCTGACGCCGCAATCGCTCTACCTGGGCTATGTCTGCTCAGCCGAGAGCACGCAGAACCGGCAGCACCTCAGTGCGGGCGCGTGGCGGTATGACCTCACGGCGGGGAGCTGGGCCGCGACGCCTGCGGTTGCGTTCAACCTGCGCGACTACGACGCGCAGCGCGGCTCCTTTGTGGGCCTGCCGCTCGCGTGGCTCCCCTGGGACACCAACTTTGCGAGCGTCCACCCCTTACCGCTCCTGGCGGGTATCAGCTTCGACGAGCAGGGCGGGATGCTCCTGGGCCTGCGTGACCGCTACGGCGATCTGGGGGCCAGCTACCTCATTCCCTCGGAGCAGGGCCGCGGCTTCGGCGATCTGCTGCGCGCGGCACCGGCAGGCTTTGGGCAGTGGAGCGCGCCCACGACCGGCGCGGAGCTGTATGGGGACGACGACCCCGCCACGCACAACGAGCGGACCTGGGGATCGATCGCCTATATCCCCGGCCAGCACGACGGCAGCTATGGCGGCGAGGTCATCACCACCTTTTTGACGCCCTACCAGCTCAACGGCGCGGGCGCCGCCTGGTACGACGTCACAGGCGGCCAGCCGACGGCGCGCGAGGAGCTGTACAACGCCACCAACGACACGGCCTTTGCCAAGAGCGCGGGCCTGGGCGATGTGGAGCTGCTCTGTCCCTGGCGGGCCATCGGCGATCGGGTGTGGCTGGACGCCAACTCCAACGGCGTGCAGGACGCGGGCGAGAGCGACATCCAGGGCGTGCGCGTGCAGCTCTTCGCCGCCAGCGATACCGGCTTTACCACGCCCCTTGCGACCGTGACCACCGGCAGCGTGTCAGGGATGAGCGGCAACTGGCGGATGTATGTCGATCCGTGGCGCGCGTATGTGGTGCGGATCGACCCGGCCATGTTCCAGCCGGGCCAGCCGCTCGCAGGCTTGACCGTGACCCGCCAGGACGCGGGCGGCAATGACAGCTTCGACAGCGATGCGACCCCGAGCGGCGTGGTGGCGATCCTGCCAGCCGGGAGCACCGATCTGAACGTGTCGTATGACATCGGCGTGGTACAACCGGCCAACGTGCGGATCGCCAAGAGCGGCCCGGCCACCGTGATCGCCGGGTCCAGTCTGAGCTACCAGCTTGCCTACCGCAACAACGGGCCTGCGGCAGCCGCCAGCGCGCAGGTGCAGGACACCTTACCGGCTGGCGTGACCTTCGTCAGCGCCACCCCCGCGCCGTCGAGTGTCAGCGGCCAGGTCCTTACCTGGAACCTGGGCACGCTTGCCGTGGGCCAGCAGGGCACGATCACGGTCAACACCACGGTCAGCACGTCCGCGCCGACCACGCTCACCAACACCGCCACGATCAGCACATCGACGGTAGAGACGAGCACCAGCGACAATAGCTCCAGCGCGACCACCGAGGTCCAGTGGGCCGATGTGGCGATCCTCAAGACCGCCGCGACCGAGGCGCGGGCCGGGGAGGTCTTCACCGCGACGTTGACCTACCGCAACAGCGGCACCGCGACCGCGACCAACGTCCAGCTCGTCGATACGCTTCCATCCGGCGTGCTCTTTGTCGGGGCGACTCCCGCGCCGTCGAGCATCAGCGGGCAGGTGCTCACCTGGGATCTCGCCAGCCTTGCGCCCGGAGCCAGCGGCACGATCGCGCTGACGCTGCGCACGCCGCCCGACACCGCCAACGATACGCTCGTAACCAACACCGCCACGATCAGCACCGACACCACCGACACCACCGACGGCAACAACAGCAGCGAGGCGACGACGCGGATCGTCGCCGAGGCCGACGTGCAGATCGCCAAGACCGGCCCGGCCACGGTGCGATCGGGGAGCCAGGTCAGCTACACGTTGAGCTGGCGCAACGCCGGGCCGAGCATCGCCGCAGCTGCCGTTGTGACCGATACGCTGCCGGTGGGCTTTGTGTTCGCGAGCGCCACCCCCGCGCCAACGAGCCAGAGCGGGCAGGTGCTCACGTGGGTGTTAGGCGATCTCCAAGTGGACGCCAGCGGGACGATCGTTGTGCGTGGGACGCTCACGGGCAGCGGCACGCGCACGAACACCGCCACGATCGGCACGCCGACGGATGATCCGAATCCCGGCGACAACACCTCGACCGTCGACACCGACGTGCAGGCCCCCGACCTGGCGATCACCAAGACCGACAACGGCATGACCGCCGAGCTGGGCAAGCCGATTACCTACACCCTGACCTACCGCAATAGCGGCACGAGCGCCGCCACGGGCGTGGTCGTCACCGAGACGGTGCCCACCTACACCACCTTCGACGCGCAGGCCAGCACCAGCGGGTGGAGCTGCCCCCAGGGAGCGCCCGCAGGCACGCGCTGCACCTTTAGCATCCCCTCGGTTCAGGCCGGAGGGAGCGGCACGCTCCACTTTGTCGTGCGCGTGCTGGACAGCTTACCGCCCGGCTCGGTCGTGACCGCGATCGACAACCTCGTGCGCATCGCCGACGACGGCTCAGCAGGCGGCGATCCCACGCCGGGCAACAACAGCAGCAGCGAGCGGACGCCCTTCGATCCCACCGGGATCACGTTGGAGCACTTCAGCGCCACACACACCAGCGCGGGCGTGATCCTCCAATGGACGACCAGCAGCGAGCTGAACACCTGGGCGTTCCATGTGTACCGCAGCACCGGCACCGACCGCCCACAGGCCGAGCAGGTGACGAAGGCAGCCATCCCCGCGCGGGGCAGCCGCACGAGCGGCGCGACCTACACCTGGACCGACACCAGCGCTGAGGCCGGGCAGCGCTACCGCTACTGGCTGCAAGAGCTGGAAGTCGGCGGCGGTACCGCCCACGAGTACGGCCCGATGGTGCCGTTCTACCGCGTGTACCTGCCCGTTGTTCGTTAGTTCATAGACGCACGGGCGCAGGCGTGCCCTGCGCCCCACCGAAGGATAGGTATGATGTTTCGCTCACGACTCCAGATGGTCACGCTGATGGTTGCATGCTTTGTCCTGGCGCTGCTCGTTTCGGCGCTGGCTCCCGCACTGGACGCGCGTCCAGTGCGCGCCGAGGTGCGCCCGCTGGGATTGACGCCCACGGCCGAGCCGCCGACGCCCGTTCCGCCGACAAGCACCCCAATCCTGCCGACGAGCACGCCGGTCCCTGCTCCCAGCCCGACGCCGAGCGTGCCCCCGCAGCCGTCGCCCAGCCCCACGCCGCCGACGACGACGAGCACGCCCGTACCGCCACGGGACGAGCCACCCACAGACGATCCGACGCCGGAGCCGTCGCCGAGTCCCACGCCGGAGATCCCCATCCCCACGCCGGAGGTGCCGGTCAGCACGCCGGAGGTGCCACCCGCAAGCACCCCGGAGCCGCCCGCGAGCACGCCGGTGCCACCCGCAAGCACGCCGGTGCCGCCCGCAAGCACACCACCGGCAGCGCAGCCTCCGGCCAGCCCGCCACCCGCCGGAAATCCGCCCGCCGATCGGACGGGGCGGGAGCGGCCACCGCACGGCAGCGGCTCGCGCGCCACCGCAGGCCCACCCCGGCCCGCACCCCTGCCCACCGTCGGCGCGGCGACGCCGCTGACCGGGGGCATCCTGCTGCTGGCAGTGGGACTGATCGCCCTCGGGCGCTTCGTCCGATGCCGCAAACACCCAGCACGAGGCTAACATGACCACGCCGATCCGCCGCTCCATCTTGCTGCTCTACGGCCTGCTTGCGGCGCTGCTGCTCGCCTGCCAGCCGTACCTGAGCGATACGCAGCCCGACCTGGCGACCGAGCCGGTCGCCTGGCAGTGCCCGACGGCGACGCCGGTCCCCACGGTGATCGTCGGGTATGAGCCGACGCCCACGCCGCATGGGGAGGCCCTGCCAATCTTCTCCACGCCACTCCCGACCGCGACCCCGTATGTGCGCACCGGCAGCGACTACTACCAGGGCCAGCGCGTCACGGTCGGGCCGCTCGTGGTCAGCGTGACCGGCTACCGGACCCAGGCCGGGACGGACGCGGCGCACGCGCTGCACCTGCTCGATCTCACGATCGAGAACACGACGGCCGCGCCGATCGAGCTGCACGTGCAGGGCATTAGCCTGATCCGGGCGATCAAGCGGACGGATGGGCGGCGCATCGAAGGCGCGTGGTATCCCAGCCAGGCAGCCGCCCGCGCCGCTGGCGTGCCGATCGTCAGCGGCACCTGGGAGCCGGGATCGACCCAGGCCACGATCGTCATCTTTGCGCCAGAGGGCCAGGCCGAGGCGTGGGGCATGCCCTTTGTCAGGAGCGACCAGCGCCGCAGCGGGCAGAGCGGCGACGGCTACCTCTGGTTTCGCTTGCAGGACGATCCGCACTGCGCGAAGCAGCCGGGCGGGCCACCGAGCGCGCCAGTTGCGTCCGCCCCACCCGCAGGTACGCCCGCCGTCGGACGCGCAGGGTATCCGGTGCCCCGGGGCACGGCGATCTCACGCGGCTACGGCTGTCACTCCTTCTATACGGGCGTGCGGGGGAATTGTCCGAAGGGCCAATGGTGGCATGACGGTGTCGACTTTGCCTCGGCCAGCGGCACGCCGCTCTTTGCGATCAGGGATATGCAGATCCTCTACGCCGGAGCCGATAGCAGCACGCTCGACTGTTCGTGGATTCCGGGCAGCCAGCCGCCGCACGCGGGCTTTGGCCTCTATGTCAAAGCGCAGGATGCCCACGGCTACACCTACTGGTACGGCCACGCGAGCAGCGTGACGACCCGGACCGGCCAGCAGGTCAAGGCCGGGCAACAGGTCGCGCATATGGGCTCCACCGGTTGCTCGACCGGGCCGCACCTCCATTTCCGCGTGCGCCTGAACGGGCTGGACCGCAATCCATTTGACGTGATTCAGAAGCCGTGAGGATCGTATGGTTCGTGTGCTGATCATGCTGCTCTCCATCCTGTCGCTTCCGGGCACCGCCGAGGCCGGGCGCGGCGACCTCACGATCGTCGTGCGCGACCGGGACGGGGAGCGCCTGCCCGGTGTCGTAGTCGCGCTGATTCACGACACCGACGACGGGCGGGTGCTCATTGGAGAGACACGCACCGACGCGCAGGGGCAGATCCACTACCCCGCTCTGCCGTGGGGCCTGTATATCGTGCAGTTCCGGGGGACCGCGCTCGATGGACGATCCATCCTACCTCCCGATCAGCAGAACCTCGGCCTGCTCGACGATGGCAGCGGCGTGGGCGGCGGCTTTGGCGTGCGCTTTGCCGAGGTCGCGCGCACCGAGCTGTTCGTGCTTGCCACGGTGCCGGGTGAGGCGCACGCGGTGCCGATGTTCGACGACGCCCCCCACGCGCAGGCCACCCCGGAGCCGATCGACCCGCTGCTGGTGACAGGCAGCCCTGACCCGGTGCCCGCGCCCTCACACGCACCTCTATCCCCGGCTGCGCGGCGCGACGGCGAGGTGGCGGTCTTCCTGGTGCTTGCGGGCGGCTGCCTGGTCACGATCGGCCTGGGAGTGTGGCGCTCCCATCAGGCCCGGAAGGAGGCGCGCTAAATGGACTGGATCTACGGCCCCTTGCATGAGGCGCTCTACATGCTGGAGCGCCTGATCGCCAGCGTCGGCTGGGGCTTTGCCCGGAGCATCCTGTATGTCGTCGAGCTGATCGAGCGCTTCCGCTTGCAGCTCGTCACGGCGGGCTTTCGGCCTGCGGTCCAGGCCGTCGCGGATCAGGTCTTAGGGATCAGCCGCAGCACCTTGGAGCTGGGCCTGGTGCTGGGCCTCCTGCTCCTGATTCTTCAGCCCGTCCTGGTTGTGCGCTTCGTGAACCTGCGCAAGGTCTTCGTACTCTTGCTCGTCGTGCCGGTCCTGCTGCCCTTTGGGGGCGCGATCTTTCAGGAGATCGAGCAGGCCCGCGCCGACCTCGGCCATGAGATCTTTACGCATATCTTCAACGGCACGCAGTTCGATCTCTTGCCAGCAGATGAGGAGCGCACCGGAGCCGATCGGGACATGGGGCCGCTCGTCTCCTACACGCCGGGCAGCACTGCGCTCCACGCGATCGATGTAGCGGCGGCCTACCTCTACGCCGTCCGCGCCGATGTCGTCACCCCGGACAGCCCACCGCCCGACGATCTGCCGGATGCCTTTGCGGAGAAGTATTTTCCCTACACCCCCGACGAACTGGGCAATCTCCAACCGTCCGAGCGCTGGGAGGCGATCGAGGTCGCCGGGCAGGGCATCATCCGCACGCTCTACGGCAGCCTCATGGTCCTGTTTGCGCTGGGCGAGTCGGTCACGAACCTACTCCTCACCATCGGGCTGGGCCTCTTGCTGATTGCCCTGCTCATCTCGCTGGTCTTCGGCTGGGCGGCTCCGGTAGAACATATCACCGCCAATCTGCTGCGCAAGGTCTGCGAGCTGATCCTGACGAGTTGGGGCCTCAGCGCGATCCAGGGCGTGCTGCTCGCGGCGATCATGGACGTGGCGACCAGCGGCAACGCGATCGCAACGCTGGGCATGGGCACGCTTGGCATGGTCATGGAGGCGGGCTTTGCGCTGCTTGCCGCGAAGACGCTCGCGGGCGCGCTGATTGGCGTCGCGGGCGCGGGCAGCGCGGGCGGCATCTCCGAGGGCGACGTGCGCCAGGGCGCGCGGGCGGTCGGCGGCGCGGCGCTGATTGCCGCCAGCGGGGGAGCCGCGCTTGCGGGCGGCGCGCTCGGCACTGGCCTGGCGTATGCCGCCGCCAGCCGCCAGGGAGCCTCGCGGAGCTATGCCGCAGGCTACGCCCTCTCGCGCCACCGCCCGCTGGCGAAGGTGGGAGCCTTAGCCCAGGCGATGGGCCTGACCAGCGGGGAGAGCGACTTCGCGCAGGGCCTCTACACGGGCGGCGTGATCGGGCGGAGCGAGCCGCTGAGCCTGCGCAGCCAGAAGGCGCTCACCCGCGACACGAGCCAGCATCAGGAACAGGCCGCGCAGCAGGAGCAGGCGCTCGGCACGCTGGCACTGGTCGGTCTGATGCAGCGGCGGCACCAGCAGCGAGCGCAGACCGGCATAGAGGCCCAGGAGGACCGCTTTCAGGCGTCTGTGCAGCGCAACCGGGAGCGACGACAGGCCCAGCCTGCAACAGCCCAGGAGCCGCAGGCCCCGCCACCGCTCGATCTGACACCGATCCACCAGCGCCAGGGCGCGTTGCTTGCGCCGATTCCCGGCCTCCTCGCTCGCAATCCCGCCAGCGCACGTGCGGCAGCGACCGCCGCGTTAGGACAGCAGGTGCAGGCGCAGTGTGGGCCAGTACGACCGCCCACGCCGCAGCCGATCGATGGCGCGAGCTATCTGGAAGCGTTAAACGCTCACCATGATGCCACCCCCCAGCCTCGCCGTCCCTTCTGGGAGCCAGCGGGCATGGAGCGTGTGAGCGCCGCAGGCAGCACCACGGCGGCCACTGCACCCACCCAGGAGCCGATCCCGGCCCACAGCGTGGCCGAGCATGTCACCCGGCAGGCCACTGCGCCAGGCACCCTGATCACGCCCCAGGTGTACGCCCGCGCGGTCGCGCCGGAGTCGCCCGATTGGCGCATCGCGGCGGCCACCATCGATCTCCATGCGCAGTACCAGGCCCGCCGCGCGACGGCAGACACACCTCCGATCGGAGCCGCGAAGCAAGGAACGCCCGTCACACGGCCCCGCCGCCGAGGGCCGATCGCGACGACTCAGCCGAAGAAGGAGCGCCGATAAGATGATGCGCTGGATACGCACGATCTCGATCCTGCTGGTGCTGCTGACGATCACCGCAGCGGCCCGCGCCGCCCAGCCGGAGCAGGGCACACCCACCGCAACCCCTAGCACGACGCCGAGCGCCACGGCGACGGCGACGAGCACGCCGCTGCCCAGCCCAACGCCGGAGCCGGATGCGTTTGAGCCCAACGACACGGCGGACCAGGCCACGCCGATCGACATCGGGCAGCGCCTCGACAAGCTCTCATTCTGGCCGCTGGGCGATGTGGATTACTTCTCATTCGTGGTCAAGGACGGGCAGCGCGGCATGACCCTGCTGCTCGACACCGAGCACGGCTTTGGCCTCGACACCCGCATGCGGCTGCTCACCAGCGACGGCCAGCTCGTCGCCGAGAACGACGACGCCAGCCCCACCGAGTCGCGCAGCCATATCGCCGTGCGGATCGCCACAGCGGGCCGCTACGTCGTCGAGGTGACGAACCGTGCTGTGAGCCGCCCGGAGTGGAAGACGTATAGCCTGGTCACGGCCTGGGAGCACCGCACGCCGACGGCCAGCGTGACCCCGACCAGCGCGCCCACGCCTGGCCCGAGCACGACACCGGGACCAACCGCCACACCCACCCCGCCGCCGTGGGACCGCTTCGAGCCGAACAACGCCTGGGCGCAGGCCCGCGAGATCGCCGTGGGCGAGGACATCACCGCGCTGAACTTCGTCTGCCCGGACACAAGCGGCTGCGTGGACAACGACTTTTTCCAGGTCCCGCTCAAGGCCGGGATCTGCTATCGCATCCAGACGGCAGATCTGCATCCCGGCATCGACACCAACCTGATCGTGTACGGCCCGGGCAAGGACGCGGCCGCGCCCCTTGGAGGCAACGACGACGCAGAGCCGGGCGCGTTTCACAGCCAGGTGGAGCTGTGTCTCCCGCCAAACGTCGGCACGCTCACGAGCTATCTGCTCGTGGGCAATAGCGGCAATCGCAGGCCGCCCGAACCGGCGCACACGCGGACGTACACGCTGCGCGTTGAGGTGGTGCCACCCGCCACGCCAACGCCCATCCCGACGCACGAACCAACCGCGATCCCCAGCGTCGCCCCGGAGCCACTACCGCAGCCGGAGCCACCGGCAGGCGATCGGAATGAACCTACGCCGCGTCCGAGCAGCCCGCCGCGCAGTGAGCCGACACCGCGGCCTACCGCTGTACCGGAGCCACCATCACCCAGCGACGCGCAGCCGATCCCCGGCGTGCGTGTTACCGAGCTGCCACCCGCCACTGCGCCGCAGCCGGTTCAGGAGCCGCAGATCGCGGTGGGCCTCAGCCTGCGCGCCTGCTATGACCGCAACCAGAACCGCGCCTGCGACGTGGACGAGGGCATCGGCGGGCTGACCGTGTATGTCTCGGACCAGGGTCGGGGCACGCTCCTGGGGCAGGCCCTCACGGATGCGAGCGGCACGGCCCAGCTCACCGTGCGCGCCCACGCGGACGCCCAGCTCAGCGTGTCGGTCCCGTACTTCGCCGCCGTGCAGACGACACCCGCCCGATCGCCGCGCCTGGAGCCGGTGATGGTGACAAACATCGCCGCGCTGCCCGCGCTGCTGCCCTAAGGAGCACCTGAGATGGAGATCGATCCGCAGATAGCCGCCTTAATGAACGCGATCCCCGAGGCCGACCGCCCCGGCTTCGAGCGCTACTACGCCGAACGGCTGGGCAAGGCGTTGCGGGACGCCGAGGCCACGCCCGATACGCCGCTGGGCACCGATCCGACGCGGATCGAGCGCCAGCTCATCGAGGACCTGATCCGCGAGGCCGAGGGCCGCGACAGCGCCGACGGGCTGGGCCTGGTGCCCGGGAGCGATCTAACCTACCGCATCCAGGTGCCGGAGCGCGATCCCCGCACGGAAGCGGGCGCGGCGGGCACGCGCCGCGCGACCGGAGCGGCCAGCGGCGAGATGACCCCGGCGCGCTGGGCCGTGGTGGGCGCGGCCATCCTCGTGCTGCTAGGGTATGCCCTCGTGTCCACCCTACGCGGCACGCCCACCGAGGCGAGCGCCGACGCGCTGGAGGCGACGGCCACGAGCACGCCCACGGCACTGCCTGCCCCGATCCTGCCGACCGCGCTGGGCGACCTGGGCGAGGCGGGCGCCGTGACCGTGGCCGACCCGACCAGCCTGGAGATCCGCCGCGCGGATGGATCGAGCGTCGTGCTGCGCGTGGTGCCATCGAGCGGCGTGTTAGGCGGCACGTGGACCCCATTTGTGGCCGACGACCAGGCCGCGTGGCTCAGTGGGACCGTAATCAACAGCGTGTTTTGTCTGCCTGCCGAGGCCGAGCAGCTGATGACCAACCTCAAACGTGGCAGCACGATCCTGATGCGTCCGGCGAGCGGTACCCTCCGCCGGTATGAGGTCATGCGTGTGCGCACCGTCGGACGCCAGCAGGTCGAGGTCTTAGACCAGCGCCGCGCCGGGATGACCCTGCTCCGCTGCGGCGAAAGCGGCAGCACGCGCGCGGTCGTCGAGGCGGTCTATCGCCCCGATACCGTCCAGCAGCCGATCCACACCACCGGCACCAATGCCGCGCTAGCCGATCTTGCCCGCGTCCAGGTGCAGGCAGTGACCGTGCTCACACCAACGGCGGATCTGCCGCCCGGCCTGAGCGTGGCGCGGCTTACGGTCGAGGTTGCCAACCTCAGCACCGCCGAGCTGGCCTGGACCGATCTGGCCGACCAGCTGGAGATCGGCGGCAGCGTCGCCGAAACCGTGCCCAGCGTCCCGCAGGCTGCGCTGGGACCCAAGGAAACCCGGCGCGTCTCGTTCCGCTACCGCGTGCCCAGCATCGGCGGGGAGGCGCTCTGGCGCGTCACGGCAGCGACCGGCGAGAGCGTCACCGTGCGGGTCACGATTCCGCCTGCGCCCGTTGTGAGCCAGTTGCACGCGACGCTCCACGCAGAGAACGTGCGGCAGCTTGGAACGGGCACGGATGCGCGCCTCGCGATCACCGCCACCATCACGAACACCGGCAGCGAGCCGATCACCCTTGACCCGCAGGCGGCAGGCGTGTGGGACGGAGCCACGGTGCTCCCGCTCGACGGCGAGTCCACGCCGCTGCCGCTCCTCCTCCCGCCAGGGCGCGCGACACCCCTCACCCTGGCGGTCGAGCCGCCCGCCGATCCCGCCACGCTGACCGTCCAGATTGGGCAGCAGCGCTGGCGACTGACCATCCCCTAGCAAGGAGGACGAACGCATCCACCAGCACACAGCAGTATCGTCCCTGTTGGTTGATTGGCTCGTGTATCGAAGGAGTTGCACGTATGACCACTGTTCCGCATGATCGCCTGACCCGGCTCACCCCCCTGACCCGGCTCACCCGCTGGTACACCACCATCCAGCGTCTCACCGCGACCGTGGCGATCGCCGTGTTTTGCCACCTCTCCGCCGCCGCCGCCAGCGCCGCGCCGCTCGGCGACCTCGAAGATAAGCTCGGCGACCTCACCGACAAGATCGCCACCTATGGCCGCGGCTTCGCCCTGCTCGCCTTCGTCATCATCTTCATCTCGTGGATCGCCGAGCCGATCATCCCCCAGTGGGCGCGCGAGAACAAGGGCATCATCGCCCGCGTGCTGATGGGCTGCATCGGCATCGGCCTGGTTCCCGACATTGTCGCCTTCGTCTTCGATTAAGCCGGTCCGTGGGGAGCGGCCCGGCGCTGCTCCCCACCAGGAGGGAACCGTGTACACCGAGCTTGAGCAATTCTTAGGACGCGGCGAAGAAAAAGCCGTCTGGCTGCTGTCGATCAAGAACATCGGCGGGCTGATCGGCGGCGGCGTGCTGGGCCACCGCCTGGGGAGCCTCGTGTTCGGCGACGGCCTGGGCGTGCTGCTCTGCACGCTGCTGGGCGCGCTCGCGGGCCTGATCCTGACGTTCCAGCAGCACGGGCTGCTGATCCTGCGCCGCCTCGTGATCCGCGTCCAGTTCTACCTGCGCCGCGCCGTGCGCGCCCGCACCCTCGACGCCGACGCGATCTTTCCGGTCAACGTACCGCGCGAGATCCCAATCCAGGTCTTCCAGTATGACGGCACGCCGGTGATCGTGCCGCAGATCGAGAGGACGAGATGACCACCCCGCTTTGCTTGCAGATCGCGCCGTTCCAACTCGGCCAGTACCGCGCCGATCTGGACGGCCTCGAAGCCCGCTTTACCAACTTCTGGGCCGGGCTGCGCTACCCGGTACGCCTCGTCTCGCGCACGCGGCGCTGGAGCTTTGCACCGATCCAGCAGCGCCTCCGCGCCCAGCTTGGGCCGCTGGAGGATGTCGCCGAGCTGCTGCCGCTGCTCGACGCGGCGATCGGGGACGCCGCAGGATTCCCTGAATTCCGCGATCAGCTGCGACGGCGGCAGGATACCATCACCCGCGCAACGGCAACGCTGCCGGATGCCGAGGCCGTGCAGACGGTGATCGCCGCCATCCTGCGCGGGGAAACGTCGCGCGCGCAGCTTCGACAGCTCCGGGATGCGTGCCTGCGCGCCGCGTGGCCCTGGCGCTGGCTCACCAACCAGCGCCGCATGTACCACGTCATCGAGGACACCGCCCCGCCGCTCGCCATCGAGCACTACCTGCTCTGCTGGCCCGACGCCCACGTGCATGCGGGCGCACTGGCGAGCACGATCCAGCACACGTTTCTGCTACCTGACGTGCAGCCCGTGCCGCTGCCCGCGCTCTTTCATGGCCGCTACCGCGAGGAGGCCGACTACCTGGCCCCGTGCGCGCCGGGCTATCCCTATCTGGCCGTCCTGATCGGCTGGGACGTGCGCGGCGACTGGGATCTGACCAGCCTGAGCACGCTGCTGATGGGCGAGCACCCGCTCACGCTCGCGATCGACGTGCAGACCTTGCCCCGTGGCACCGCATTACGCAAGGCCACCGACGCGCACACGGTGCTCTCCGAGGCGGTCTATGGGAAGTTCGCGGTCAAGGATGCCCGCTCCGAGCGGGCACTTGGAGCCGTCAATCACGTGCTTGGGCAGCTCGACGTGCAGGCGCTCCACGAGGTGGCCTATGCGCTGCTCCTCGAAGCCCCAACGCTCCACGCGCTCAACCGGCAGGTGCAGACGATCCGCGATCGGCTGGGCGTGCGCATGCGCCTCGATCGCGTCGTCGGCGCGCAGGCCGCGTACCTCAAGCTCTTTACCCCCGCGCCCAGCCGGGAGATCCCGATCCCCCTCGTGCGCCGGAATACGTTGTCCCACGGGATCGCGGTCAAGACGCCGTGGGGGCTGCGTAAGACGACAACGACGAGCGGCCCGCTCTGGGGCTACGACGTGGACGAAGGCATGCCGATCCACTATGACCCCTTCGGGCAGACCGGCGTCGAGAATGCGCATCTCCTGATGGTCGGACGGGCCGGGAGTGGCAAGACCGTGACCTTGCTCACCCTGGCCTTACGGAACGCGGTTGCGGGCGCGCAGATCGTCCATGTCGACCCGATCGGCAAGGGGCGGCTGCTGTGCGAGGCGGTAGGCGGGGGCGCGGCCTTCTATGAGGTCGCCACCGACGCCGCGATCAACATCCTCGATCCGGTCAGCGATCAGCTCGACCGGCAGATTGCGATTGTCACCGGCAAGCTGCGCCTGCTCCTGGGCCGCAGCGAGCAGCGCGGCGGGCGCATCCACTTCACGCCGCGCGGCTTCTCGAATGTCGAGCAGGGCGCACTGGATCTCGCGCTTCAGACCGAGCACCTGTATGGCCGCGACAGCCATCGATTGACCCAGATGACCCCCACAACCGCGCCGCTGCTCCATGTGCTCGTCGCCGCGCTGCATGTGGTTGCCAAAGCCCACACGCTGCCGGAGGCCGCCGAGCTGGCCCGCGAGATCGAGCTGGCCTTGCTCGGCAGCCGCGCCCATCTCTTCAACCGGCCCACCACGCTGCGCTGGGACTTTGGGAGCCAGGTGATCAGCTACAACTTCAAGGAGGCCGATCCATCCCTGCTCCCGCTCTACTACGCGCACGCCTTCGACGCGCTCAATCGCTGGGTGCGCAGCCGCGAGCGCGCCGCACGCCGCCAGCCGCTGATCGTGATCATCGACGAGTATTTCTACATGGCGAGTGTGCCGGAGCTGGAGGCCGAGGTCGCGCTTGCCACCAAGACCTGGCGCAACTACCGGGCGGCGATGTGGACCGCCGATCAGAACGCCACGACCTACTTCGGCCAGGCCGGGCTGCCCTCCGAGTGGGGGCCGTTCACCGCCAACAACTGCTTGATCAAGCTCTTCTTTCGGCAGGAGGGCAGCGAGGCCGAGGTCTTAGGCACCGCCTACCGCGACCACCTCCATGCGGGCCACGTCCAGCAGATCAAGACGGCGGGCACCGGGGAGTGCATCGCGCTCCTGGGCGATACGGTGCATGTGCTCCAGGTGCAGCTCACTGACCTGGAGTCGGCCTATTTTCTCAAAACCACCACGCACTAACCGGAGCGACCCATGAACCAGCGACTCATGACCATCTGGAAACACCGCACCACCCGCGCGCCGAAGCGGCAGGCGACCGCGTCCGCCGATCGGCTGGCGGCGCTGACCGACCAACAGGATCAGCTCCTCAAGATCACCTGGTGGTACTGGCGACACCACTTCTTGGAGGCCAAGCGCCGCCAGATCGAGGCGCGGAGTAGCCAGTAACGACACGGAAAGGAATTACCCATGGTGCGACGAACCATGATCATCGTTCCGCTCCTCCTGAGCCTTGCGGCATGCGGGCAGGCGCGGACACCCGAATCCACGATCCGCGCCTGGGCGGATGCGGCCAAAGCGGGCGACTATGCGAGCGCCGAGGCCCTGATGGCCGGAGATGACTTCGCTAGGATGACCTGGCGCGAGCCGCACACGCGCTACCACCGCGCCGGTCGCCTCCAACAGTACGAGCTGATCGAAGGACCGACCACGACCGGGCAGAGCACGAACGCCACGCTGCGCTGGACCGGGAGCATGGCCCCGCTCTGCATCACCGTGCAGGTTGGACCCGACGGCAAGCTCTCGCCGATCTCGGACTACCGGCGCTGTACCGGGGAGGCGTCGCGATGACCACGCTCGACCGCACGCCGATTCCCCGCATCCAGCCGCGCAAGGGCTTCAACTGGCTCCCCTTGGAGCAGCAGATGAGCGTGTTTGCGCTTGCCGCGCTGCTCATCCTGGCCTTCGTGCCCATGCTCATCGACACGGGCCGCGCCGGGAGCGGCCGCCTCAAGCAGGCGATGCTCAGACCCCGCAGCGTCGCCGGAGCCGTGGCGCGCTTGGACCGACACTACGGCCTGGCCTGGCGGACCACCGGCAGCGGTGGCGAGCAGCGCATCCGGCAAACGCTGCTTGCTGTGTGTTGCGGGGTGCTGCTGGCGGGCGCGGCGGCAGGCTGGAAGGCGCAGGAGCCAACGGCAGCGCCATCCGCGACCACAGCTCCCCAGACGACCACGCCCCGCCGCTACGGGACCGCGAGCCAGATCCGCGCCCGGAGCGCCGTCGCCATCCACGAGGAGGAGGATCATGGCTGATCTGCCCCAGTATGAAGCCCGCCCGACCGTCGGGTATGAGGTCGGCCAGTGGCTCAGCCGCACGTGCTACACCCGCTCGATCCCGATCAATCTGCTGCGCCTCGCCGCGCTGTGGTGGACGCTGCCCCAGCTCGTGCTCTGGCTCGGAGAGCGTGGGAGCGGCTGGGTCTGCGCCGCAAGCGTCGCCGTGCTGATCGGGAGCTTCTGCCTGCGACCGAAGGCCAGGACGCCGAAGGCGCGGACGGGCACCCGGTGGACGAAGGAGGAGCGCAGGCTACGGGAGGCCGTGCGGCAGGCGACGAGCACCGGCACCTCGATCACCGAGGCGATCCGCAGCGTCACTGACGAGCCGCTGGCGATCGACTACGGCACCATCGCGGGCACGCGGCAACCCGTGCTCGTCGCGCCCGACCTGCGCCGCGCGCACCAGTTGATCACCGGCGGCTCCGGCACCGGCAAGAGCAAGTTCATCGCGACCCAGGCGGCCCAGGATGCGCTCACGAGCAGCCTGTTCGCGGTCGATCCGCATGAAGAGCTGGTGCAGGATATTCTGCGCATATCAGCGCCGATCCTGCGTGAGCGCGGCACGATCCTGCTCTGGCCCGACGGCCCGCAGAAGAGCCTCTATCCCTGGAACCCGCTCACGACGGGACCAGCGCGCGCCCCCTGGCAGGCTGCCGATGCCGTGGTCGGCGCGGTCAAGCGCGTGTGGGGCCTGAGTGATCAAAACACGTTCATTATCGACGTGCTCAAGCACACGACCTGGGCGCTGGCGGCAAGCGGCTGGACGCTGCTCGAAGCCCAGCGTTTCCTGACCAGCCCGGCGTTTCGCGCCTACGTTACCGCCCAGGCCAACGTGCCGCAGATCACCGCCTGGGTCCAGCAGTTCGATACCCGTCCGCATAAGGAGCAGATTGAATTGACGACCTCAACGCTCGTGCGCCTCGCGCGGCTGAATGCCAATCCCCATCTCCAGCGGATGATCGGCTGCGGGGTCACGGATGCGCGGTATGTCGCGGCCCGACGGCGCGCGGGCCTGCCCGTGATCGAGGGGGTGGACCTGGGCCAGCACATCAACGCGGGCCACCATGTGCTCATCGTCATCCCGCAGCGCATCTTCGGTGAGGATCAGTACCTCATGGCGGGCCTCGCCCAGTCGGTCATGCTCGAGGCGATCTTTCGCCGCCGCCCGAATGACCCCGCCATGCCGGAGCTGAGCGCCTATCTCGACGAGGCCGCCGCGTATGCGACGGATGCCGGGCTGGGCAAGCTCTTAGCCCAGGCGCGCAAGTACAAGTTTTCGGCCACCGTCGCGGTGCAGGGGCTCCACCAAGCCGAGCCGAACCTGGCCGAGCAACTCCGCACCAACACGGCGATCAAGGCGGTCTTTGCCACCGACAACCCCGACGAGGCCAGAGCCAGCGCCCTGATGCTCTACGGCTACCAGCCGCTCGCCGTCAAGCAGGACACCCGGCAGCGCGTCGAGGGCCGCGAGATCGGGCAGTTCCAGACGTATAGCCCGCTGGAGCAGCAGGCGTTCCATGCCAGCCGCGTCATGCAGCTCCCGCAGCGCCACTACATCCTCAAGGTCCGAGGCGAGGGCTCGCCGGAGGTCATCTTCACGCCCGACTACAGCGGGCCATTCGAGTTGGTGGCCGCCACGCAGCGTGCGACGATGCAGCAGGTCGCGCCGCTGGTCAATCCGGCCACGGTCGACGCGGAGCTGGCCTGGCGCTGGCAGTGGTTGGAGGACACCTTCACGCCACGCGAAGGCGGCGAGGGCGATCGGATCACGATTGTCCGTACACCACCGCCCGACGATCCCAGCCGTGGGCACACGGCCACTGAAGAGCCGTCCCCGGATGATTTGATTTCATTAGGGAGCTGAGGATGCAGATGCGTAGCCAGTGCCAGCTCCATCTTCATCACCGGGACCTCGCGAGCCAGCTGAGTCGTGCCAATACCCGCGACCTCGTGAGCCAGACTATCGCGCGGCTGTATCGGCAGCGCGGACCGCCACAAACGTGAGCGCGGCCCGGCTGAGCGAGGGCCACGGAGGTGATCCGGCGGGGATCACCCGGGCGCACCTTACCAACTGAATAGGTTACGAACCAGTGAGCGCTCACATGCTGGGGCATGGGGCGTGTCCCAGCATACCCTCTGTTCCTGGTGTTCCCGTGTTTCCGCTGTTCCCCGTGTTCCCGCGCCAAACCAGGGGTTTTTCGCCTCGTTGCGGCATGTTGCACACGTGTTGTAAGCGGGAACACGGGGAACAGACAGCATGATGCCTGTTTCAATGTATCGGCTATAGCCGTCTATAACCGTTGACTTTTTCTCTGGCATCCTGTATTATTTCGGCTATAGCCGTCTTTAGCCAGAACATAGATGAGGCCACCATGACTCAGAGAATGACCATCACCATCGCCGCGATCGACGCCGGGAACAGCGAAACGACCTTTGCTGCGCCACGCGGACGGGTGCTCACCATCCCATCGTTTGTCGGCTCCGGCTCGCTCGACGAGCTGCAGCGCATCCGGGGCGGCATCGGGGCGACGAGCCTGCGCGACGACGAGTTTGTGCTGGAGTATCAAAACCGCTCCTACTTTGTCGGGCGTCTGGCCGTCGAGGAGAGCCTGGACGCCACCAGCGCCCGCGGGAACATCAACCGCTACTGGGACGGGCACACGCTGAAGCTCTTGCTGGTGCTGGCCGGGGCCGCGTTTCGCAGCCCGCATCTAGCGATGCGCCTCGTCACCGGCCTGCCGGTGCAGGTCTGGTCCGCCGAGGCCAAGGAGAAGGTGCGGCAGCGCCTGATGGGCACGCATAGCTACAAGCTCAACGGCGAGGAGCGTCGGCTCACGATCGACAACGTCGTCGTCGTGATGGAAGGCGCGGGCGCGCTCGCGCTCTACGGCACCGACGAGCAGGTCTTCCAGGGGGTGATCGACGTGGGCGGGCGGACGACCGACCTGTTCATGGCCGAGGGCCAGCGCCCGATCAAGCCGCGCTGCGTAGGCACCGATCGCGGCGTCGAGAAGGTCGGCGACCTGCTCCGGGAGCTGGTGGAGCAGAAGTACGGACGCACGCTCGTGCCAAGCGAGGTCCGCGACATCCTGCGCGCCCAGGTCGAGCGCCGTCCGCATCGCCCGATCCCGGTCGACGGCGTGCGCATCACGCTCGACGGCGAGGTTGCGGATATCGTCGGATCGGTCGCCGACGAGATCAGCGCGTTTGTATCCGAGGCGTGGCGCTCCGGGGAGCACGGCAAAGTTGCCGCCATGGCCGATCAGGTGGTATTAATTGGTGGCGGGGCGTATTACTTCGCGCCGCATCTGCGCCGCCTGATCACGCACCTGAAGGTGCCGCAGCAGCCGGAGATCGCCAACGCCAAGGGCTATCTGGCGATCGGGCTCCAGATCCCCGATGAGGTGTGGGCACGAACAGCAGGGACGAGATAAGCATGCCACGACGAGGGCCGAAAAGCGATGATCCCATCGAGCGCTTCGAGCTGAAGTGGCGCAACGACGCCATGCTCAAGCAGCTGCGGGACGAGGCGGCGCTGCGGGGGGTCAGCCTCCAGCAGCATATTTACGACATCGTGCGTGCCCGGTGGCTGTGGCAGCAGGGCACGACCATCGATCCCTTCTGGATGCCGACGAGCCCCCCGCCGTCGGCCCAGCCGGGCGCGGCTCCCACTGAGGAGCCGACCGATCCGGAAACCACCGCGGCGGCGAAGGCAGCGGCGGCGGTCTGGCTGAACGAGGAGTAGGCGGCGGCGCGGGAGCACATCACGGCGTCGCTGGCCTACGCCTCTCGATCGTGCTCGTTCCGCTTGATGGTTCCCTGGGCAATGCGCCGCAGGGCGGGCCGCCCGACGCGCCGCCCGCCGAGCACAGGCACCTCGATCTGCACCGTGCCGACCGGCAGGGTCAGCGTCCCGGCGTCCAGATCATCCAGCACCTTCGTCAGCGCCCAGTCCACCAGCTCGCCGATGCCCACGTTCGCCGCCTGCGCCCGCTCCTTGACGCGATCCACGGTCCGCTTGCGCACCTTATAGGTCTTATCGACGAACGTATCCGGGTCCTCCGGTGCCTGACGTGACGCCTGCGTCACGACATGCTTGACCAGGCCGCCTTTGCGGCGCACGTTGATCTCTGTGCGACCGGTCTGTTCCGGCTCATTCGACGCTTGTTTAGGAGCCATCTGCAACCCTCCGTGCCAATGCAAGATAGTCGGCAGCACCCCGGCTGCTCGGCGCGTGCTCAAAGATCGTCCGGCCCAGGCGCGGCAGCTCTTGCAGCCGCACGTCATGGCGAATCGGCGGCGTGACCGCACCCGGAAACTGCCGCTCGATCTGCTCAAGCCAGAAGCGATGCTCTTTCACCTGCGGATCATACAGCGTCGGGATGATCCCGCTGATCTGCATGCGATAGCCCGCCTCCTGCAGCTCGTCGAGCGTGTTGATCTGCTTGACCATCCCGTCGATCCCGGCCCGCTGGGTCGTCGTCGGGATCAGCACCTCGTCGGCGGCGGCATACGCGGCGATTGCCAGCGGATCGAGGCCCGGCGCGCAGTCCAGCAGGATCACGTCGTAGCTGCGCTGGAGCGGCGCCAGCACGGTGGTCAGCAGCCGCGGCACCTGGCGGGCATCGCGGAGCTGGAAGATATGCCGCGCCAGCTCCTGCCCGCCCGACGCGAGCAGGTCCAGGCGGTCGCGGAGGGCGACCACCGCCGACCGTGTCGCCACGCTGCCGACGATCACATCGTAGAGCGTGGCTGTCGGCTGGACGTTCATCCAGAGATCGAGCTGCCCCTCCATATCGACGTCGACGAGCAAGACTCGAACGCCGAGCCGCGCGAGCGCCGCGCCCAGGTTGACGACGGTCGTGGATTTGGCGACCCCGCCTTTCTGATTGGAAATGGCTATCGTGCGGGCCATACGTCTCCCGTGCCACTGGGCACCACACTATAAAACACGGTATATAGCGTACTTTATCTAGGGCGAGTGTACCACACCCGCATCGTCCTGTGCGATCCGTTCATGGGCGGGCAGCATACCGGAAGCAGCCGTGCGCCGACGGGCGAGCGCGGCAACCGGGCGGCTGACCACGGCGATCAAGGGCAGGTGTGAGGCTATCAGCAGGCGTATAGTAAAGCACAAGATATAACATGTTTTATAACACGGTATATATCATGGTATTGACAGATGCAGACCATTCTTGCTATACTCGCTCGCAAGCGCGTTCGCCGCAGCCGCCAGCGGCTGCCGGACGCTCCCGTACGGTGACGATGTCAGGTGCATACACGCGGGGAGCGCATGAGCGGGGTCCTGCCTCCATCCCGGTTGCGGGACGTGCAACCGCGCGGCGACCCACCAAGGCGCTACGTCCAGAAAGGGTGACGCTATGCCGCTGGTCCAACAAGAATCGATCTCCAGCCAGCCACGTGTCGGCGAGCTGCTTTTCAGGCCGAATGCCGCCGAGTGGTGGCCGGAGCGTGAACGCCCAGCCGACCCGGCGATGACGGAGATCGCACCAGCAGCCCAGCCCGCCATCACGGAGCCGACCACGGAGCGCAAAGCGCGTTCGCGCCGCCGCCGCATCGCCGGGATCAGCCTGTATGAGCTGCTCGGTCAGACCACGGCGCTGCTCGGGACGCTGATGATCGCGGTGGTGATCTGGGCGATCGGCGCCTACTTCACGCTGCGTTTTCTCGACGCCTGGGGCGCGCAGGCGAAGCTCGGCGTGCTGCTCGCCACCTTCGGCATGACACCCGCGCCGCTCATGCTATACTGGATGACGCGCTCCGTGCCGCTGATCATGACGGTCATCGAGGCGTTTTTGCTGCCGCGCTGGAACTG
>DASUTC010000257.1 GCA_036374795.1 Herpetosiphonaceae bacterium | reverse complement strand
TGGCTGCTATTCCTCGGCGTGATCGAGCGGTACGACGATCCCGCGCGGCGCGGACGGACGCGCCGGATCGGTGTGCGGCAGCGGCGTGGGATCGGTGAGCACCGCAAGCTGGTCGATCAGCAGGATCTCGCTCGCCGTGGCGCGCGTGTCTTCGTCGTCGACGATTGCCCACAACGTGATGCTGGTGCCGTTACACTCGATAGAGACGGGATCGAGATCTTGCGCTTCGGCCTCGTCAAGCGCCGCGTCGAGCGCGTCGGTCCATTCCACTACCACCGCCGGATAGGTGTCCAGCGCGCTGAGCGCGGAACTGAGGATCGCTTCAATCGCGGTGGTTCGGTGAAATGGCGTGCCGTACCACTGCTCGCGGGTCACGAAGCTGACCGGACAGATCGTATTCGCCTGCTGCCAGGCGTGGTGCAGCTGGCGGACGGCGGCGACCGTTTCGTCGTCGAGCGTCAGCGCCCAATAGATCGGCTGGGCCGGGGTTGCTTCCGTACTGAAGGGGGCGCGCGTGATCAGCACGTGCGTCGGGCGATGGTTCGTGTTCATGGTGGGCCTCGTCGTCAGATTGATAGAACAGACTCAACGCCTGCACGCCGGGGAGTGCGGAGACACGGCGCGCAGGGAATGTACGTGCCACGGCGTACCCGCCGCGGGTGGCCTCCAACCGCGTGGTTGCCAGGGTCCGCCGCGTGGTTGTGCGAGCTATGGCCCGGCGGTCGCGCGGTGCCCATTCCATCCGGGACGCTGCGGCTCGGTGTCAAGCGCACGCAGTGGGTGGTGCCGCGGGGCCGAGCCGTATGTGCGGTTCTACGCAGGGTTCGTTGCGCAGAAGGGGTGGGTGTCCCGCCGTCGCGCTGGAGCGCGACGGCGATGGGCGCTCCCGGCCACATGGTACGTCGTTTGTGCTGCGTCAGCGCGGCACCTTAACCCTGGAGTTGATAGCCATCGTCGGTGGCTCGGATCATCGTCGTGAACCGGAGCCGGGATCGCTGTCGCGACGGCCAGCATCTGCGGCGGCGAGGTGTTCCACCGCGCAGGACCAGCCGCCCTGATCGGCTGCTCCGACAGCGACCACCTTGACCGTGCTACCTGGACCCGAAAGGATCTGCCCGACGAGCGGCGGGAGCTTCGGCAGATGCGGCCTACCGCCGGTGGCAAGCCAGCGAAGGAGCATGCGATCCCGGTACGCGGTCGCAACGGATTGCGCATACTCCAGGCGTTCATCCCACGCGGGAGTCGTTCTCAGGATCTCGATCAGCCCATCATTAAACGTATCCCCGGCAGGGTGCTCATCGCGGATTTCACACAAGACATAGGCCAGGTCCAGGATCGGCATGTGTCGAGCGGCCTCAACACAGGGATCGAGGTCGATGAAGTGATCGGCAGACACGCTGGTGACATCGGTGTAGCCGTCGGCACCAAGCCCCGCGATGGTGGCGGTGAGGGTTTCCCACACATCCTCGGCGGTGAGTGGTGGCACCGGGGCCGCGTCCGCTGGAAGCAAGGCCCGATAGTGGTCCAGCAGCGGCAGGTGCTCCCTGGCGACCTGGACCGCAGAGGTAGCGTCGGACACCTTCTGGATGCCGACCCAGGCGGCGTCCTGCATCACCTGAGACGCCAGCTTCCAGGCATACGGCTCCGTTACGATCACGGCATAGATGGTTATATTGAGCGGGATGAACATCCTTCAACCTCTCGGCGTCTGCGGGTAGGGGGATGAGGCAGCACGCTCGGCGGTGTGCTGCTCGATCCAGTCAAAGAACGAGGCGAGGTCCCCAGCCGTGGCATCGGGAGCCGTCGCGGTCGGTTGGTCTGGCTGCTTTATTATGTCAACACTATACCCTGGCCGCTGCGTGGTCGACGCACGGGCCGCGCCCTGCCGATCCGCTCGCTGGTCGGTGCCGGAGCGTCCGGCAGGGCGCGGCCCCCGGTCTGGATCATCGGTCGGAGCAGTGTTCTGTTCGCGGCCTTCACCACGCGGTTGACTGCGCTGGTCGCCACGCGGTTCACTGCGTTGCTCACCACGCTGGTCGCCACGCTGATCGCCACGCTGGTCGCCGCGCTGCTCACTGCGCTGCTCGGCTGGGCGTCCCGCGTGCCGCTGCGCAGGCGTGGGTCGCGGCTCATGGCGCTCGCCGCGCGGCTCGCCCCGATCGCGCTGTGCCGACTCCTCGCGGCGGCGCGTGGTCGGTCCATCACCGCCGGCTTCAGGGCTTTGCAACTGCTTGCGTGAACCACCACCGGGGCCGCTGGTCGGTGGGCCGGGATCATGCTTGTCGTCGGTGATCGCCCCTGTAACAACGTCGATATAGCCCTGGATTTGTTCCTGCTCGTTCAGCGGGACATACGGAATCCGCGTTGAGCTTACCGCGTGAACACTCTCGACGATCTCACGCAACGTATCGTTGATGCCATACACCAGCCCGCGCACCACGTTGGCGAGTTCATCCCGCTCGGCAGGGGTCAGGTTCGAGAAGCCGATCAGGGCTTTCTCCTGTGCGCGCAGCAGCGTATTGCGCAGGATGGCGATGTGCGCTTTCGTTTGCACCTCGTAGCGCGTGACGAGGTGCGCCTGGCGGATGACCTCGATCGCCTCGGCGGTCGAGACCTGCGACACCAGCAGACCGGGCAACACGAAGAAGCCGATGATGCTCA
>DASUTC010000256.1 GCA_036374795.1 Herpetosiphonaceae bacterium | reverse complement strand
ACGCCGATCCAGCACCACTTCCTGGCCCAGGCGCTCCCCAACCCGCATCACTTCAACCAGGCCATGCTGCTGGACGCCGGCGAGCCCCTCGATCCGAGCGCGCTGGAGGCCGCGCTTCAGGCCGTGCTCCGGCACCACGATGCGCTGCGGCTGCGGCTGGAGGCAACGACGACCGGCTGGCGGCAATATCAGGCCGCGCCGGACGAAACCCCGCTGCTGACCACCATCGACCTGCGCGCCGTGCCGCTGGCCGAGCAGCCCCAGGCGCTCGCGGAGGCCGCCAGTGCTGTCCAGCGGTCGCTGCACCTCGCCCACGGCCCGCTGCTGCGCGCCGCGCTCGTCCAGCGCGGCCACGCGCAGCCCGACCGGCTGCTGCTGGTGGGGCATCACCTGGCGGTGGATGCCGTCTCGTGGTCGGTGCTGCTCGCCGACCTCGAAACCGCCTATCGCCAGCTCGCGCAGGCGCAGCCGCTCGCGCTGCCGCCCAAGACCACCGCGTTCCAGCAATGGGCCGCACGGCTGGTGGCGTATGCCACGTCGCCGACGCTGCTGGCCGAGTTGCCCTCCTGGCTGCGCGTCGTTCAGCGCGCGCTCCCGCCGCTGCCCGTCGATTTCCCCGGCGGCGCGAACACGTTTGCCTCAACGCGCAACCTGATGATCCAGCTTGAGGCAGCGCAGACAGCATCACTGCTGCACGAGGTGCCGCAGGCGTACCAGACGCAGATCATCGACGTGCTGCTGACGGCGCTGGCCCAAACGCTCACGCGCTGGAGTGGCAATGCGGTGCGGGTCGCGCTGGAAGGCCACGGGCGCGAAGACCTCTTCGCCGAGGTCGACCTCGCGCGCACGGTGGGCTGGTTTACCGCGCTCTATCCAGTACTGCTGGAAACCGACGGGCGGGCCGGGCTGGGCGAGCAGCTCAAGGCGATCAAGGAGCAGTTGCGCCAGATCCCGCAGCGCGGCATCGGCTACGGCCTCCTGCGCTATCTCAACCAGAGTCAGGAAACCGCGCCGCTCCGCGATCACGCGCCGGTAGAGGTCAACTTCAACTACCTGGGCCAGATCGATCAGGGCGTGCCGCAAAAAGGACTCTTTACGCCTGTTCGGGAGCCGATCGGCCCTGAGCAAGATCCTGAGGGCCAGCGCGCCCATCTGATCGAGATCACCTGTTTTATCAGCGGCGGTCAACTGTTGGTTGGCTGGACGTTTAGCACGGCAATCCATGAGCAAGCCACGATTGAGCGGCTCACTCAGGACTATATGGCATCACTACGCGCGCTCATTGCGCACTGTCTCTCACCCGACTCCGGCGGGTTCACGCCTTCGGACTTTGCAGAATATCAGTGGGATCAGACCGATCTCGACGATATTACCGCAGCCATCTCGAAATCTTTGGGAGTTGCCTAAATGACGATAAAAAAGGACATTGAAAGCTTTTATCCCCTCTCGCCAATGCAGCAGGGCATGCTCTTCCATACGCTGTACGACGATGGCTCAGGTATGTACGTCGAGCAGCTGATCATTCCCGTGCAGAGCACGCTGAATGTCGCTGCCTTTCAGCGCGCGTGGGAGCAGGTTGCCCAGCGCCACTCGATCTTCCGCAGCACGTTTGTCTGGGAAGGCATTAAGACGCCGGTGCAGGTTGTTCATCGCCGCGTCGATCTGCCCTGGGAGCTAGCCGACTGGCGCGATCTGTCGGCGGACGAGCAGCAGGCCCGGCTGAAAGCGTTTCTCGACGCCGATCGACAGCGCGGCTTCGATCTGGCCCACGCACCGCTGATGCGCCTGGCCCTCTTCCGCGTCGCCGACGACACCTACCAGTTCGTGTGGAGCCAGCACCATATGCTGATGGATGGCTGGTCGCTGCCGCTGGTGCTGAACGAGGTCTTTGTCCTCTACGAGGCGGCGCTCCAGGGACGCGAAGCGCCACTGCCGCGACCCCGGCCCTACCGCGACTACATCACCTGGTTGCAGCAGCAAGACCTCGCGCAGGCCGAGCGCTTCTGGCGGCAATTTCTGGCAGGCTTCACCTCGCCCACCCCCCTTGGCGTCGATCGCGCGCTGGGACCGGATGCCGGACCCGGCGATTATCGCGAGGTGGAGCGCCTGCTTCCGATCGAGCGGGCGACCACGCTCCAGGCGCTCGCCCGCCAGCACGGCCTGACGATGAACACCGTGATGCAGGGCGCGTGGGCGATCCTGCTGAGCCACTACAGCGGCGAGCCGGATGTGGTCTTCGGCGCGACTGTCTCCGGGCGACCCGCCGAGCTGCCAGGCGTCGAGAGCATGATCGGCCTGTTCATCAACACACTGCCGGTACGCATTCAGATCCGGCCTGAGATGACGCTGCTCGACTGGCTCAAGCAGGTCCAGGCGCAGCAGGCCGAGCTCCGCCAGTACGAGTACAGCCCCCTGGTGCAGATCCAGGGCTGGAGCGACGTGCCGCGCGGGCAGCCGCTCTTCGAGAGCCTGCTGGTCTTCGAGAACTATCCGGCCACAGCCGCAGGCCGAGGGAGTGATACAGGGAACGGCGCTCGGCCCAGCCTGGCCTTCGGCAAAATGCAGGCCGTGGAACGCACGAACTATCCCCTCAACCTCATGGCGGGCATGGGCGCGATGCGTCTGAATTACGATCGGCAGCGCTTCGACGACGCGACGATCGAGCGGATGCTGGGCCATCTGGAGATCGTGCTGGCTCAGATTGCTGCGCAGCCCCAGCAGCGCCTTGCCGATCTTGTGCTGCTGACGCCTGAGGAGCGCCAGCAGCAGCACGATTGGAACACAACCGCCGCGCCGTATCCAGCGGATGCCTGCCTGCATCAGCTTGTCGCAGCCCAGGCAGCGCGGACGCCGGATCGCGATGCGGTGGTCTTTGGCGGCGAGCGTCTGAGCTACGCGGAATTGAACAGCCGCGCCAATCAGCTCGCGCACACCTTGCAGGCGCGCGGCGTGGGGCCGGATGTCCGCGTCGGCCTCTGCGTCGAGCGCTCGATTGACGCGATGGTCGGCGTGCTGGGTATCCTCAAGGCGGGCGGCGCATGCACGCCGCTCGATCCGGCCTATCCGCGCGAGCGCCTGGCCTTTATGCTGGCCGATGCGCGCGTTCCGATCCTGCTGACTCAGCAGCATCTACAAGAGCATCTGCACCCAGAGGGTACCCGGCACCAGACACAGGTGATCTGTCTCGATGCCGACTGGCCGACGATCGCCCAGTCGCCCACCGAGTCGCCCGGGTCGCCGGTCACGCCCGATCATCTGGCGTGTGTGATCTATACCTCAGGCTCCACCGGACAGCCAAAAGGCGTGGGCATGCCGCATCGTCCGCTGGTAAACTTGCTGGACTGGCAGCAGACGACGATCCCCGGCGCGCGCCGCACCCTGCAATTCGCGCCGCTGAGCTTCGACGTGTCGTACCAGGAGATCTTCTCGACCTGGAGCACCGGCGGTACGCTCGTGCTGATCTCAGAAGAGCTGCGGCGCGATACCCTGGCTCTGCTCGACGAGCTGGATAGCGCGGCGGTGGAGCGGCTGTTCGTGCCGTTCGTCGCGCTTCAGCATCTTGCCGAGCAGGCGCAGGAGGCAAAGGGCCTGCGGCATATGCGCGAGATTATCACCGCAGGCGAACAGTTGCAGATCACACCCGCGCTGGCCCGCTGGCTGGCTACCACTCCTGAGTGTACGCTGCATAACCACTATGGCCCGACCGAAAGCCATGTCGTGACGGCATGGACGCTCACAGGAGCGCCCACCGCGTGGCCGCCGCTCCCACCGATCGGCACGCCGATCGCGAACGCCCGAATCTGGCTGCTCAACAGCGCGGGCCAGCCGGTGCCGGTCGGCGTCGTCGGTGAAATCTACATCGGCGGGACGGCGCTGGCGCGCGGCTATCTCGATCGTCCCGATCTGACGGCGGAGCGCTTCGTGCCCGATCCGTTCGGCCCAACCCCCGGCGGACGACTCTACCGCACCGGCGACCTGGGACGCTACCAGGAGAATGGCGCGATCGACTATGTCGGGCGGCGCGACCAGCAGGTCAAGGTGCGCGGCTACCGCATCGAGGTCGGCGAGATCGAGGCCGTGCTGGCGCAGCATCCCGCGGTCCGAGAGGCCATCGTCGTCGCGCGTGAGGAGAGCGGCCACAAGCGGCTGGTAGGCTATGTTGTAGAGAACCAAGAACGGGAGCCATGCCCAGAGGGCACCCCGCGTCTTGGTTCTTCCCAGGAACTGCGCCAGTTCCTGGGGCAGCGGCTGCCCGACTACATGGTGCCGAGCGCGTTCGTCTTCCTCGATGCGCTGCCATTGACGCCGAGCGGCAAGGTCAATCGCCGCGCGCTGCCAGCGCCGGATCAGCTCCGTCCCGATCTTGGCGACGCATATGTCGCGCCACGCACGCCCATCGAGGAGATGCTGGCGCAGATCTGGGCCGAGGTGCTGCATGTCGAGCGCGTCGGCGTGCATGACAGCTTTTTCGAGCTGGGCGGCCACTCGCTGATGGCGACACAGGTCATCTCACGCATCCGCGAGGTCTGTCAGGTCGATCTGCCGCTGCGCGCGCTCTTTGAAGCGCCGACCGTCGCCGGATTGTCCGAGCGTATCGCCAGCGCGCGCTTTGAAGCGCCAGAGCTGATCGCTCCCCCGATCCAGCCGGTGCCGCGCGACGGCACGCCGCTGGTGCTTTCATTCGCGCAGCAGCGGCTCTGGTTCTTCGATCAGCTTCAGCCCGAAAGCGCGGCCTACAACATCTCGACGGCGCTCCACTTCGAGGGCACGCTTGATGTCGCGGCGCTGGAGCAGAGCTTGAGCGAGATCGTCCGTCGTCACGAGTCGCTGCGGACGGTTTTCGCGCAGGGCGGCGACCTGGGACAGCCGATCCAGCTTATCGGCCCGGTCGAGCCGCTGCCGCTGCCGCAGATCGGCCTCGACTTCTTACCGCCTGAGGAGCGTCTGGGCGAGGCGATCCAGATGGCCTCCGAGGAGGCGGAGCGGCCCTTCGATCTCCAGAGCGGGCCACTGCTCCGCGCAACGCTGCTGCATCTCGGCCCAACCGAGCACGTGCTGCTGCTGAACATGCATCACATCGTCTCCGATGGCTGGTCGATGGGCGTGTTTATGCGCGAGATGACCGTGCTTTACCGGGCCTTCGCTACCGGCTCGCCCAGCCCGCTGCCGGAGCTGCCAATTCAGTACGCCGACTACGCGGCCTGGCAGCGTAACTGGCTTCAGGGCGATGTCCTATCGGCGCAGCTCGACTACTGGAAGCAGCAGCTAGGCCCAGAGGGCACCCCCGTGCCGACGCTCCAGATGCCCACCGATTATCCGCGTCCGCCGGTTGCCACGCTGCGGGGCGCGGTTCAGGAGTTTGCGCTACCACAGGCGCTCGGCGAAACCCTGAAGGCGATCAGCCGCCGGGAGGGCGCGACGCTGTTCATGACGCTGCTGACGGCCTGGCAGGTGTTGCTGAGCCGCTACAGCGGCCAGGACGACATCGCGGTCGGCACGCCGATCGCCAACCGCACGCGCGGCGAGGTCGAGCGCCTGATCGGCTACTTCATCAACACCCTCGTGCTGCGTACCGACCTCACGGGCGCGACGACCTTCCGCGAGGCGCTTCAGCGCGTGCGCGCGACGGCGCTCGGCGCGTATGCCCACCAGGATCTGCCCTTTGAGCAGATCGTGGATGCCGTGCAGCCGGAGCGCGACCTGAGCCGCCACGCGATCTTCCAGGTGATGTTCGTGCTGCAAAACGCGCCGATGGACCCGGTTGAGATGCCTGGGCTGCTGTTCAAGCCGCTGGCGATTGCGCGCACGACCACCCGGTTTGATCTGACGCTGACGATGGCGGAAGGGCCGCACGGCCTGACCGGAGCGCTGGAGTACAGCACCGATCTGTTCGAGCCGGAGACGATCACGCGGCTGATCGGTCACTTCCAGACGCTTCTGACCGAGATCGCCGCGCAGCCAGCGCAGCCGCTCGCCAGCCTCTCGCTGCTGACGCCGGGCGAGGAGCATCAGGTGCTGATCGACTGGAACGCGACAGCACGCGAGTATCCGCACGATGCCTGCATCCACACGCTGTTTGCCGAGCAGGCGGCGCGCACCCCCGACGCGATCGCGGCGGTCTTCGAGGATCAGCAGATCGCCTACGCCGAGCTGGATCGGCGCTCGAATCAGCTTGCGCGCTACCTCCAATCGCTGGGCGTCGGGCCGGACGTGTGCGTCGGCGTCTTCATGGAGCGCTCGCTCGATCTGGTGGTGGGTCTGCTCGGCATTCTCAAAGCGGGCGGCGCGTATCTGCCGCTCGATCCGAGCTACCCCGCCGACCGGCTGAGCTTCATGGTGGCGGACTCGGCGGCTCCGGTGCTGCTGACGCAGCGCAATCTGCTGCTGGACCTGCCCGATCATCAGGCGCAGGTTGTCTGTGTGGATACCGATTGGCCGACGATCGCCCGATCGAGCGCCGCACCGGTCGCCAGCGCCGCGACGCCCGACCATCTGGCCTATGTGATCTACACGTCAGGCTCCACCGGCAGGCCAAAGGGCGTGATGGTCCCACACCGTGGCGTCGTCAACTTCTTTGTCGGCATAGACGAGCGGATCGGGGAGCCGCAGCCGGGCACGTGGCTGGCCGTGACCAGTATCTCGTTTGACATCTCGGTGCTTGAGCTGTTCTGGACCCTGACGCGCGGCTTCCAGGTGGTAGTGCAGCGCGAGGCCGACTACAGCCAGGCGCAGAGCAGCGCCCACGCCGACAAGCCGATGCAGTTCAGCCTCTTCTACTTTGCCAGCGACGATCGCGCCGATACGCGCACCCAGTATCGCCTGCTGATGGAGGGCGCGAAGTTCGCCGATCGGCACGGCTTTACGGCGGTCTGGACGCCGGAGCGCCACTTCCACGCCTTCGGCGGATTGTATCCCAATCCGTCGGTGACGAGCGCGGCGATTGCGGCGATCACCGAGCGCGTGCAGATTCGCGCCGGAAGCGTCGTGCTGCCGCTGCATAATCCGATCCGCGTCGCCGAAGAGTGGTCCGTCGTCGATAACCTCTCGAACGGACGAGTCGGCATCTCGTTTGCCTCAGGCTGGCACGCCGACGACTTTGTCTTCGCGCCGGAGCGCTTCACCACGCGCAAGCAGGCGATGCTGGAGCAGATCGAGACGGTGCGCAAGCTCTGGCGCGGCGAGGCCGTGCCGTTCAAGGGCGGCGCTGGCAATCAGGTCGATATTCGGGTTTCGCCGCGACCGGTGCAGGCCGACCTCCCCATGTGGCTGACAGCGTCGGGAGCGCCCGAAACGTTCAAGACCGCAGGCGCGCTCGGCGTCGGCGTTTTGACGCACCTGCTGGGACAGACCGTTGAGGGTCTGGCCGAGAAGATCGCGCTGTATCGCGCGGCCTGGCGCGAGCATGGGCATCCCGGCGACGGCCACGTGACGCTGATGCTGCATACTTTTGTCGGGAAAGATCTCGATGTCGTGCGCGAAACTGTGCGCGAGCCGTTCACCAACTACCTGCGCACGTCGCTGGACCTGATCGGCAATCTGGCGCGCAGCATGGGCCGCGATCCGCAGGCCGAGGACTTTTCCGAGGACGATATGACGGCGCTGCTCGATCACGCCTTCGATCGCTACTTCGAGACGAGCAGCCTGATGGGCACGCCCGACATATGCCTCCAGATGGTCGACCGACTCAAAGGCATTGGCGTCGACGAAGTTGCCTGTCTGATCGACTTTGGCGTCGAGGTGCAGACCGTGATCGATAGCTTCGATTACCTGATGCTCCTGCAAGAGCGCAGCAACCGCTACGCCCGCGCCACGGCGGACTACTCAGTGCTGGCGCAGCTCAGCCGCCACGGCATCTCGCATATGCAGTGTACGCCCTCGATGGCGAATATGCTGCTGCTCGATCCTGAGGCGCTGACGGCGATGGCCTCGCTGCGTAAGCTGATGCTGGGCGGTGAGGCGCTGCCGCTGGCGCTGGCCGATCAGCTAACCAGGGCGCTCGATGCCGAGCTGCACAACATGTACGGCCCGACCGAGACGACGATCTGGTCGACGACTCAGCAGGTCGAGCGCGGCAGCACGGCGATCTCGATCGGACGCCCGATCGCCAATACCGAGATCTATATTCTTGACCGCTACCTCCAGCCGACGGCGATCGGCATTCCCGGCGATCTGTATATCGGCGGCGACGGCCTGGTACGCGGCTATCTCAATCGCCCGGAGCTGACCGCCGAGCGCTTCATTCCCAATCCCTTCGGCGGACGGCCCCACGGCGCGCCCGGCACGCGGCTCTACAAAACCGGCGATCTCGCGCGCTACCGCGCGAACGGCACGATCGAATACCTTGGCCGCGTCGATACGCAGGTCAAGATCCGGGGCTACCGCATCGAGGTCGGCGAGATCGAGGCCGTGCTCGGCGAGCATCCTGCCGTCCGTGAGGCCGTCGTCGTCGCGCGCGATGACGCGACCTCAGCCGACTCGTCGGCGAAGCGGCTGGTAGCCTACGTCGTGCCGCACGAGACGATGCCCGCCATGAACGAGCTGCGCAGCTTCCTCGAAGCGCGCCTGCCGGGCTACATGGTGCCCGCGCTGATCATGGCGCTGGATGCGCTGCCGCTGACGCCCAACGGCAAGGTCGATCGCAGCGCGCTGCCGGCTCCCGATCAACTGCGCCCCGATCTGGAGACGGACTTTGTCGCGCCGCAGACGCCGATCGAGCAGATGCTCGCCAACATCTGGGCCGACGTGCTTCAGGTGGGCGAGGTCGGCGTCACCGATAACTTCTTTAGCCTCGGCGGCAACTCGCTGCTGGCGACGCTGCTCGTCTCGCGCATGCGCGAGGCGTTCCAGGTCGATCTGCCGGTGCGGATGCTCTTTGAAGCTCCGACGATCGCCGGACTCTCGCAGCGCATCGTGCAGGCCCGCACCAGCGACTCGTCGCTGCTGCCGCCGCCGATCCGCCCGGTGCCCCGCGACGGCGCGCTGCCGCTCTCGTTCGCGCAGCAGCGGCTCTGGTTCATCAACCGCTTGCAACCGGACAATCCGGCCTACAACGAGCCGACCGCGATCCGCGTGAGCGGGCCGTTCGATTTCGCGGCGATGGAGCACACGATCAACACGATCATCCGGCGGCACGAGGCGCTCCGCACGACCTTTACGATTCAGAATGGCGAGCCGGTGCAGATCATCGCCGCGCCGCAGCCGCAGCCGCTCCCGCTGATCGACTTGCAGGGCATTCCTGAGGCTGAGCGCGAGGCGGAGGCGCGCCGCGTGGCGCGCGAGGAGGCGCACCGCCTGTTCGACCTTGAGCGCGGCCCGCTGTTCCGGGTGACGCTGCTGCGGATCAGCCCCGAAGATCATGTCATCCTGCTGATGCTGCACCATATCATCAGCGATGGCTGGTCGAATAGCGTGATTATTCAGGAGTTGAAGACGCTCTACAACGCCGAGGTCAAGGGCGAGCCCGTCACGCTGCCAGATCTGCCGGTCCAGTACGCCGACTACGCCGTGTGGCAGCGCGACTGGCTGCAAGGCGAGGTCGTCGAGGCGCATCTAAGCTACTGGCGGCAGCAGTTGGCCGATGTGCCGCCGCTGCAT
This sequence comes from Herpetosiphonaceae bacterium, assembly GCA_036374795.1. NCBI lineage: Bacteria > Bacillati > Chloroflexota > Chloroflexia > Herpetosiphonales > Herpetosiphonaceae > Herpetosiphonaceae bacterium. Next base: position 716 of record DASUTC010000256.1, on the reverse strand, counting down.
CTGCCGATCGACCACCCGCGCCCACCGATCGCCTCATTCGAGGGAGCGGTCGAGCACTTTGTGCTCTCGCAGCCGCTGCGCCAGGCGCTCAACACGATCAGCCGCCGCGAAGGCGTGACGCTTTTCATGACGATGCTCGCGGCGTTCCAGACGCTGCTCGCGCGCTACACCGGCCAGGACGATGTCGCGGTGGGCACGCCGACCGCCGGACGCAACATGCGCGAGACTGAGGGCATGATCGGCTTCTTCATCAACACGCTGGTGCTGCGCACCGATCTATCGGGCAATCCGAGCTTCCGCGAAACGCTCCAGCGCGTGCGCGAGGTGGCGCTGGGCGCGTACACGCATCAGGATCTGCCATTCGAGCAGATCGTGGATGCCGTGCAGCCGGAGCGCGATATGAGCCGACAGCCGCTCTTCCAGGCGATGTTCGCCCTTCAGAACGCGCCAGCGGCAGCGCTGGAATTGCAGGACTTGACGATCAGCCCGATCCCGATCGAGCATACATCGACCAAGTTCGATCTTGATCTCAGCCTGATCGAAACCGAGCAGGGCATGGTTGGATCGCTGCACTATAGCACCGATCTGTTCGAGGCCACGACGATCCGCCGCATGCTGGCGCACTTCACGACGCTGCTCGAAGGCATCGCCGCCAATCCCGATCACCGTCTGGCCGCGCTGCCGCTGGTGACGGAGTCCGAGCGCCAGCAGCTCAT
>DASUTC010000255.1 GCA_036374795.1 Herpetosiphonaceae bacterium | reverse complement strand
AGTTGCCACGCCGAACGGTGGGAGCGATTGAGATCGTCCGGCAAGGCATACACACCTACCATCAAGGCAACACCGTGTCGATGCTGTCGCAGCTGATGATGCGTCGCCTTGAAGAACAGCAGGGGATGGTCGTATGTCCTGTATGTCGAGAAACATTCTAGCAGCGCTGCTAGACGACAGAACGTGATGGGAAGCTTCCACACGACGCCTATCTGCCCTTCAGTGCTGCCAGACACAGCTGCATCGGCCAACACTTCGCGATGATGGAAGCGCAGCTCATCCTCGCTACGCTTGTCCAGCGCGTGACGTTTGCGCTGGTGCCGGGGCAGACGATCGCGCCGGAGCCGCTGATCACGCTCAGGCCGAAAGGCGTCCTCTACATCCCGCACCCACCTGGCCCCCACGACCTTGACCGCAGCAGCACCTTTGGTCTATGCTTGCCGGCGCACGTAGCGAATGGAGCGGTGGATGAACAGTCTGCTTGAAAACGAGTTTCCGTTACACGAAACCCAACGCCTGCGGTACGATCTGCTGCAGACGTTGACCGATGGCGACTTGGCCTATCAGCTGCCGGGCGATAATCCAACCCTCGGTGCGTTGTGCCGGGAGATGGGCGACGTGGAGTATAGCTATATCCAGTCCTTCAAAACCTTCACCCACGAGTGGTCCCATCGCACCACGGAGCCAGACCTCGCCACCAGCGTCGCGCGCCTCCTGGCCTGGTACACGACGCTTGATCACGAATTCGAGACCGTCATCCGCGGGTTCTCCGAGGATGAGTTGCACCACAAACAGATTGATCGGGGACGGGGCGTTACGGTGTCCCCCTATGTCCAGTTCCAGATCTACCGCGAGGCAGTATTAATGTTCTACGCCAAAGCCATGGTGTATCTCAAGGCGCTCCAAAAGCCAATCAACGATCAGTGGCGTGCGTGGATTGGCTGAGCCGCGGGACAGGAGCCGTGGTTCGTCCCTGCGCGCTGGCGTGCGACCGAACCAGGCGCTGGACCTGACGCCGGAGAACGAGGCGAAGCTGCCGCGCGATGCCGATCTCCCCTTCGGCGCTGGGCCGCATACCTGCATGGGCAACCACGTTGCGCTGCTGGAAGCGCAGCGCATCCTCGCTCCACTCGTCCTGCGCATCACCTGTGAACTGGTGCCGGGGCAGCAGATCGCGCCGGAGTCGCTGCGCTCAGCGGGCACCCGGCTGCGGCCGAAGGGCGGGGTGCAGGTGGTCGTGCGGTGGCGGTAAGGAGCGTTGTGGTGGACGAGGCGACCAGCGTACCGCAATCGCTCTGGAGCCGTGCTGCGTAGAAAGCACGTCGGGTGCGCACAACGCCCGACGTGGTGCGTTGTGCCGCGCTGCACCGCTCCAGTAGGAAGCCGCACGGTAACGCCATGCTCGAGCCATGCTACCGCTCTGGTACATTGGGCATTGATCTGCGGCGACCGTCGTAGTAAAATAGGCATTAACTACCACAACCACCCGTGGGTGGTTGTTGCACAGAGCTCCAGTGGCTTGTCTGCAAAACAGGTCCCACTGGGGCTTTCTGCGTGCCCGTGACACCGCAGCCGGACGCCCGTCGCTCGGCTGGCGGCGTACCTGATCCTCGCCACGCTGGTCCCGGGCGTGACGTTTGCGCTGGTGCCGGGACAGACGATCGAGCCGGAGCCGCTGACGTTGAGGCCGAAGGGCGGGGTTCGGGTGATTGTGCGGCGGCGGGCGCGTTAGGGTGCTGAGGAGCGTGGGAAGCAGAGTAATGCCTCGATCTTCTGCTCCACCCACACCTGCGCCTCGGTCATCGCGGGATAGTCAAAGACCGCGTGATAGACCTGATCGGGCGCTTCGACGCGCGCCGTCCACGCCTGATCATCCGCCGTCCGCGCGACCACGCCCCGATACGCGCCCAGATTGGCGACGAGCATCCCCCGTTTGGTCCGCTCCCAGATCATCCATGCCTTCAGGTCGTTCGTAATGGCAGCACGGAGTGTCGTACACACCTTACCATGCTGGAGGCGCAGGGTGCGCCGCGTGTGATGGTTGACCTGGTGCTGGGGCACGCGATCGAGCTGGAAGCTTTGATGCTCAGTAGGCTGAACCGGAGGATGCAGGTGCCGCTAGGACGACAGCAGCAGGAGCGTGGGCCTGAGCCGCGCGAGCCGGGGTCCGTCGCACAGCTACCCGATTCCGCCGCCTCCACCACCCATGTCGGGATACCGCCGGTGGTGCTTCTCGGTCACACGGGACAAATCACGTTAAAGGGGCACGTATCGCAGTGCTCGCCGTAGTTCGGCTCCCAGCGCCCAGCGGCGATCCCCTCCAACAACTCATCGATTCGTGCGCTATGGCGCTTGAGCACATCGGCGCGGGGCTTCACCGGATGCATGTCGCCCGTCGCCGTGTACTGAATCATGATCCCCCCATCATCGTGCGCCGCTTCTGCGGCGAGTGCGTAGACCATGACCCGGGTGCTGAGATGGTCCTTGTCACCCCGTTTACCCGATTTGACCTGCACGTACCGCGTGCCATCCGGCGTTCGCTCGATCCGATCGACGCGCACGGCGATCCTCCCCGCTGGACGCTGCACCACGATCTCGCGATCGATGTCCCCAGCGATCGATGGGTTCGCGCGTAGATCCTGCCAGATCCGCCGCACATGCGGCATCGCTTCCGCGAAATACTCGTCCCGGTAGGTGACCGCATCAAGCTGGTTGCGTGTGAACATCTGCTGGACGAGGCGCTCCACCTCCTGCTCATCCTCCGGCAGGCTTCCGGCCTCGGCCAACTCCCGCAACGCACGAATCGTGTGCTTAATCGTCTGGTGCATCCGTAAGAATGGCGTCTGATCATCGAAGAGTTGATAGCCATACTGGTACAGGTAGCGGCGTGGACACCGTTCGTAGGTTTCGATACTGCTCGCGGCGATCGTCGTGGGCTGGACCGCGGCATGGCGCAGACGCATATCCGGCAGTGGAGCGTGACACCTCCGCTCCGCACTGATGCGGCGGATCGGCCACGGTGTTTCGTGCGGCAACAACGTCGAGCGCGCGATCGGCTTGCCATGCTTCCACTGTGTACGGCTCAACACCAACCGATCCTGTGCCCGCGTCATGGCGACATAGAGGAGGTAGCGCTCCTCCTGATCCGCATCCGCAACCGGGCCATGCACCAATCCCGCAATGGAGGGGATGACCGAGCCACGCTTCCTGGGCGGGAAGCCGTCATGATGCACATGCGGGACGTACACCGTCCGAAACTCAAGACCCTTCGCGCTATGCACGGTCATCACGCGCACCGCATCCGCACCATGGGCGAGCGGCGCTGCCGGTGGATCTTCACCCGCTTCGATCAGCAGGCGGACATACGCGATGAACGACTGCGCATCGCGGGCGTCCGCTGGTGCCTGACGCACGAAATTCCGTGCTACCAGGGCGAGCTGTCCAAGATTGGCGAGTTGACGCTGTGCCTGGGTGTCGCCACAGGCGGCCCGTGTCATACGCTCACGCATCGTCGTGCTGGAATCGAAGAGGTAGCGCGTCAGCACGCGCCAGGCGTCGGACTCGACCGCCAGATCATCGTGCAGATCGTAGAGTCGCTGGAGCGCGCGCTGTCCCTCCTCCGACACATCATCGACGATCGTCGCGTCGCGCGTCGCGCGTTGCAGCGAACGCCGCTCGGCATAGGCATTGCGCACCAGGCATTCGAGGTCGTCGGCACTGAGCCGGTGTTCGGGCAGCGTCAGCGCCCGCAGCATGCCGACGCTGTTGATCGAGCGCGCCAGCGCACAGATCGCCAGCGCATCTTTGACTTCAGGGTAGTCAAGGAGTTCGCCGCCACCTTCGGTCGGGATACCATGCGCCTCCAGGGCAGCGACGACACGCCTGACCTGCGGGTTGGTGCGACACAGAATCGTATGGTCGCCGAAGCGCGGGCGGTGCGTCCGGTACAGCCCAGCGTGAGATCGAACCCGCCGTGGCCGATGAGGCCGTCGGTGCGCACAGCGCGTCCCCCGTAGGCGCTTGCCCCCGACACGGCGAAGAATATCATGGGCGATGGCTGCATATTCCGCCGCTGAACTCTCGGCTGCCCACTCGACCACCCGCTGCTGGCGCCGTGATGCAGGACGCTGCGCTCGGAGGCCGGTCCGCTGCGCCGCCTGCGGATCGTGCTGCATGACATGGTGGGCCGCGTCGAGAATCGCCTGGACCGAGCGATAATTGCGCACCAGCCGCACCGTGGTCGTGGCTGGGTAGATGGCCTCGAACTCAGCCAGGTTTGCGGCAGATGCGCCGCGAAAGCGATAGATGCTCTGCCAGGGATCGCCGACCGCCCACACCCGTCCGCGCCCGCCGTCGAGCAAGGCGATCACCTGCCCAGCGGCATAGTTGATGTCCTGAAATTCATCGACCAGAATATACTGGTATTTTGCCCGTACCTCGGACGCAACCGCCGGGATGCGCAGCGCGGCGACGGACTGCATGATCACATCGCCGTAATCAACCACGCCTTCCTCGCGCAGTAATGACTCGTATTGCGCGTAGATCGCGGCCAATTCGCGCAAGCGGGCGGCGCTCCGCCGCGCTTTGTCGCGCGCCTCGTCGGCAGCTTTGGTGGTTTTGCCGGCAGTCTCCTGCAGTGCAGCGGCGACGATCCGCTCGGCTTCGGCGTCGACCAGCACGCGATACTCGGCAGGCGTCCGCAGCTCATCCTTGGCGCGGCTGATCGCACCCATGATCGCGCCGAGATAGTAGCCGGGATCATGCAGCAGTTTGTACTGTTCGAGCGGCAACTCGGCCAGCCGACGCTTGAGCAGCACAAACAGGTCGCCGGGCGCGCGGAGGTGCAGCGTGAGCGGCAGGCCAACATGCGGGCCGTACGCTTTGAGGAAGTTCAGGCCCCAGGCGTGGAAGGTCTGCACCTCGGCCCGTCCCGCAAGGTCCGGGCGCGTGGCGCTCAGCGCCCGGACGATCCGTGTCCGCATCTCTTCCGCCGCTTTATTGGAGAACGTCAGCGACAGAATCGAGGCCGGATCGACGCCCGCCTCAACCAGCGCCACATACTTGGCAACGATGCTGCGCGTCTTGCCGGTGCCGGGTCCCGCAACCACTAAGGTCGGCAGCGGGGCATCGACGGCGGCCTGCTGTTCAGGATCGGGCGCAAACGTATGGGTGCTGGCGTCCTGTTCAGCCGGTGTCGATCGGAGCGGCTCATAGCAGCAGACGTTGAGCAGTTGGGTGCGCAGCGCATCGGTTGACACGCCGAAGGTTTCGGCAAGGTCGGTGATGGTCCAGCCCGGCTGCTGGACCATCTGCCAGAGCACCGCTGCCGGGACCAGCAGCTCAAGCGCGAAGAGATTCGCGTCCTGCTCCTGTCGCTCGCGCGTATTGTAGACGCGGAGCACGCCGCCTTCGATCTCGTTCTCGCCGCCAGCCCGCTCGTCGAGCGTTGTGTCGTCATCTTCAAACAGCGTGGCCGCGCCTTCAACCACGTAATGTCCCAGCTCGTGGGCCATGATAAAGCGCGCACGTTCGGGCGCAAGACCGGGCCGCAGGCGGATCGACCCGATGACCGGGTTCAGCTCGCCGTTGATGCGGCGATCCAGGGTGGGATCGACAAAGGCCGTGAGCAGATAGACCCGCTCGACTAGATCGTCCACCGCCAGCGGAAACGGTACATCATGCCCAAGCGCAGCCGCATACCGATCGTACGCGGCGGTGGCAAAGGCCCGGATTTGCTGCCAGCGAACGCTCATCCCCACTCCACGTTCTGCGCATCGGTCGCCGTGCTTGCTGCGAGGGCAGCGGCGAAATCGACGGCCTGTTCCTGCGGCACGTTCGTTCCATCCTGCGCGCTCAGCCGCAGATCGGCGGTTCTCAGGTGTGATCCCTGCAAAGCGCTCTTGACCTCCGCCTCTGCGAGCTGGAAGACCTGCGCGAGCCGCGTGACCAGCTTGTGCGGGATTGTCGCGGCGATGACGCCGCCGCGCTCAATGCGCTGCAAGAGATCGACCGGCAGATCGATCTGCCGTGCAACCTGCCCAAGCGTCAGTCGAGCGGCTTTTCGGAGCGCCGTCAGCGATGGCGGCGGCGCTGTGGGTGCTATCTGCTCCCGCAGGCGCGCGCGTGCCCGCTCCACCACCCGATTGGCGAGCGCCTGCTCGTCTGCGGTCAGCACGATCGGCTCCTCTGGTACATTCGTGATCAGGAGCAGCTCAAGATAGGCGGCGAGTTTCTCACGCAGCTCAGACGCTTCTCCGGCAACAAAGTCACGGACACTGACGGGCTGCCCCTGGTCGAGCAACGTCTGGTAGCGCATCGCCGCATCGATTAACTGTTGTTCTCGATCCATAGCGTGGGATCACTCCTCTGAAGCACGAAGCTGGACTTTGATCTGGTCGATGGCCCGTTGGCAGAGACGAGTCGCGGTGGCGGGCGATACCCCCAGGCGGTCGGCGACGGCGTTGTTGCTCTCGCCCTGCAACCGCAGCACGATCGCCGCGCGCTGCATCGGCGGCAGGCGATCAAGCGCGTGCTGGATTGCCTCGTGATCGGCAAGAGCCTGAATATCGCTGGTCGCATCGGGATCGCTCACCGTTTCGTGCAACAGCATACCATCCTCGGCGATGGGTGCATCCAGGCGTTCCATTGGAGATGAGACAGCGTCGACCATATTTTTGCGCTTGAGGGTCTGAATGATGCGCACCGGCATGGTCCGAAGATAGGCTCCGAAGCCGGTTTCCAGGCTGGGAAAGGTTTCGCTCATGACGTCAATCTGGAGGCGATACACCATCGCGTCGAGCGCTTCTTCGGCGGCGGTTGGTCCGACCCAGGCGATGCTGCGGGCGGAGCGGATAAAGATCGGCGCAACCGTAGCGAACACCAGCTCAAAATCGTCGGCCACCTGATCGGCGTTCTGTTGTCCTGCACGCAGTGCGGCGCGGATACGAACGATCGCTGCCTCGCATGCAAGGATGCGGGCAACGTGCGGCGATGGGGCGTCATCCATCAATCGTTCTCCTGATCAAACATCCCTGACGGCACGAGTCGATCGCGTGGGGGATGACCCGGAGCCGTGATGGGAAGGTGGAGCGGGGGGGTGCTCGGTGGTGAAGACGTGTCTCCAGGGAGTCTGCAATCTGTGGGTTAATCCCTCCTCTGATCGGTTGGGGGTTGAGCCGATTCTACCACGACTTTCTCGGTGCTGAGATATGATTCCGACATGGTGAAAAATCGGCACGTCGGCTGCCTCACCCCTGATAGAACACCTTACAGGAGGCACGCCAATGCAACCGAGCGTTCGCTATACCGCCCACGCGCTGAGCCGCTGCACGCAGCGCAACCTGTCGGATGCCGATGTTCAATTCGTGATGGACTATGGCCGTCATACGTGGTGCGCGGGGCGCTGCACGTCTTTTTGGGTCGCCGCGATATTCCCATGAACAAAGCAGCCGCCCGTCGGTTCGGTCATCTGGAAGGCACAGTGCTCGTGCTGAGCGCAGACAGCACCGACCTGACGCTGATGCTTATCGCAATCGACGTGGCTTCAAAGCCGTGCGCGCCAAAGCTGCATATGATCGGCGGGAGAGATCTGAAGGCTGTGTGCCAGGGCCAGGAATGGCCGGATTGACAAGCCGCACATAATACGCTTATCCCCCTCTCTTATCGGGCCTACCCGCAGTATTGGTGCGTCGGCGATCGACGAGCAACTTCATGCTGTGTATCCACAACGTCGTTGGAGGATGATATGCAACCCATCGAAGACACTCTGCGAGAACAGGTGTTTCAGCTCTGGGGTAAAACGGCAGCGAACGACCGCTTCCATCCCGCAATCTACCACATGCTGGATGTTGGGCATGTCGCGCGTGCTCTGCTGAGCGACGCCGCTTCGCCGCGCTTTCGCCATGCGCTGCGGTATGCCTGGCGCGGCGCGAACGTCGATGCTCTGATCGACTGGCTGCCGTTTCTGGTTGCGCTGCATGATCTGGGCAAGATCGCTGCGGCATTTCAGGGACAGCAGACGACGGCGTCGGCGGCACGCCAGCGTGAGCGGCTGGAGCGTGCAGGCTTTACATTCTCGCCGCGCGCCTACACCGACCCGCCGCCACACAATGCGATCAGCGCGATCTTCCTTCGGCAGTGGTTTGCGGAGCTGGAGCCGGGGCTGCACCGTCACATCGTGACGATCGTGTGTGATGCCCTGGGCGGGCACCACGGCTTTTTTGTGCAAGATGTGGGAGTCGAGCAAGGGAAACTACGGCTGACCAGTGAGTCGCCGAAGTGGGAAGACCTGCGCCGCGCCGGGTACGATCTGCTGCGCGCAACGCTCGCCCCGCAGCCCGGATCTCTGCCCGACATCGGCAAGCCACGCTCGGTACGTTCGGCGACGATCGCCTTGACCGGCCTGATCGTGCTGGCCGACTGGATCGGCTCCAGCACCGATTTCTTCCCGCCCAACTGCGAAACGCCGCTGGACGAGTACGTACAGGAAAGCACTCTGCAGGCACGGGAAGCGGTCGAACAGGTGGGATTTGCGTACAAGCGCGCCGCGCCGACCTACACCACGTTCAGTGATCTCTTCGATGTTCCAGAACCACGTCCGCTGCAATGCCGGATCGACGCACTGGATACCAACGATCTTGCCGGTCCTGCCCTGTACGTGATCGAAGCGCCGACGGGCGAGGGTAAGACCGAAGCGGCACTCGCACTTGCGCGGCGCATTGCGGCGCGCGAAGCGTCGGATGAGCTGTTCTTTGCGCTGCCGACGATGGCGACCGGCAACCAGATGTTCGGACGCCTGAGCAGGTTCTACTACGGGCTGTACGGCACACTTGGCGCGGTGAAGCTGGTCCACGGCCAGGCAACGCTGGTTGAAGACGAACTGCGGCGCATAGCGCTGCTCGACCATGCCTACGACGACAGCGACACCGATACTCCCCACTGGGCCGCGAGCGGCGACGAGATGCTGCACTGGTTTGGCTCGTCCAAGCGCGCGCTGCTGGCCCCGTTTGGCGCAGGCACCGTCGATCAGGTTGAGATGGCCGGGCTGCACACGCGCTACTACATGCTCAAGCTGTTCAGCCTCGCCGGCAAGGTCATCGTGATCGACGAAGTTCACGCCTACGATGCCTATATGAACACCATTCTGGAACACACACTACGCTGGCTGTCGGCGCTCGGATCGTCGGTGATTCTGCTGTCGGCCACCTTGCCCTCGCAGCGACACGCGAAGCTGGCCCACGCCTTTTTGCAGAGCGTGATCGGCGAGGATGCGCCAGTCCCCAACATTCCGGCCAAGCTGCTCTATCCCGTGCTGTCGATCTACAGCGTGCAGCAGCAGCGTTCCCTGTCGGTCGCTGCGTTTCGTGCAGAACAACGTCTCACACTGCGCTTGATCCACGACGATAGCTACGCGGCACAGGCGCGACGACTGCTTGATCTGGTGGCGGAGGGCGGCGCTGTGGCGAGGCTGTGTAATCGGGTGGACGATGCGCAACACATCTTTCGAGAGTTGCAGCGGCTCGATCCTCCTGAGTGCGTGCTGATCCATGCGCGCTTTCCGTTAGACGAACGCCAGAAGCGCGAGCAACGAGTGAACGACCTGGTTGGCCGTGATGCCAAACGTTTGCCGACCGACCGCGTGATCATCGTAGGGACGCAGGTGCTGGAGCAAAGCCTGGATTACGACGTGGACGTGATGGTGACGGATCTCGCGCCGATCGACCTCCTGTTACAGCGCGCCGGGCGGCTGCATCGTCATGACCGTCAACGGCTGCCCCAATTCAGCGATGCGGTCATGTACGTGCAGTTGCCGCTGGCTGCACAGGAGATGCCGGATTGGGAGCGATGGAAGCGGATCTACGACGAGTACATCCTGTGGCGAACCTGGGAGATCCTGAAAAAATGCGCCGCCGACAGCATCATATCGATCATGCTACCCAGGGATTATCGACCGCTGATCGAAGAGGTGTACACCACCGAGCTTCCGCCGCTCGACGCGGACGCGCCCTACGCGGAGGCGATGCGGAAAGCCTGGAGCGCGATGCAGGCGGGGCAGGCGATGATGAAGGACGAGGCGAAACTCCGACTCACGCCCGATCCGCTGTCACGCGATGGCATCGCCTGCGGCGATGCGCTGGAATTCATCGAAGACGAGGAAGGCGCGCTGATCGGCTGGCAGGCAGCCAAAACGCGCCTGGGCGAGCGTATCACCGTGATTCCGGTGTACGACATCGACGGGATGCTCTCGATCGATGCGCAGGGCAGGCGGCGCGTGTCCGGCAAGCCCGATACCGCCACCCAGATCGCGCTGCTCAACCACGCCCTGCCGATCAGCGATCCGCGCCTGATCGCGGCGCTTTCGAAAACCCGATGGCCCTGGCGCAAGCCGCCGGCGCTGCTGAAGCACGTCTGCCCGCTGAAGCTGGACGCTTCAGATACGACCACCATCGCCGGGATTCCGGTGCGGCTTGATCCGCTGCTGGGCCTCACAATCAATCAGGAGATCGTATGACCCAACCACTGTCACCACCCGCTGTCGCCTCGTTCAACCTGTGGCGCGAGCCCTGGATTCGGGTGCTCGATCGCAACGGCGGGCGACGCACGCTCAGCATCGAAGAGGTGCTGCTCCAGGCGCATGCGCTGAAAGCCTTCTACGATCCGTCACCGCTGACGGTCGCCGGGGTGCATAGACTGCTGGCCGCGATTCTCCAGGCGATCTACGCACCGCGTGATCTCGCCGCCATCGGCGATGTGCTGGATGAGCCGCAGTTCGATGCGGCACGCATTCGCGCGTTTGGGGAGCAGTTCGGGGAACGCTTCGATCTGTTCCACCCCATCGCTCCATTTCTGCAAACCGGCGACGTGCCGCTCGTCGGCTGGCGCAAACCAGAAAGACCGAAAGGCAAGCAGGCTGCCGCAAACGACCAGGGGAGCGTGTTCGAGCAAGACACGGCGGAACAGCCTGCGGCAGCCGTGCCCAGCAAGATCGAGCCAAAGACGATTGCGTATTTGTTGGAAGAAGTCCCTGCCGGGACGAATCGGACGCATTTTCGCCACGTCACAGATGATGATCACCACCTATGTCCGGCGTGCTGCGCGAGGAGCTTGATCACGATCCCTGCCTTCGCCAAGTCGGGCGGCGCAGGCATCAAGCCTTCGATCAATGGCGTCCCCCCGGTCTATCTGCTGCCGGTCGGCGACACGCTCTTTCACTCCCTCACGCTATCGCTGGTCGCCAAGAACTACCGACCAGCAGTTGTCGATGAGACACGACAAACGGCGGCATGGGACGGCGCGACGACTGTTCCACGCAGTGGCGAGCTGACGGCGGTCGGGTATCTTGAAAGCCTGACATTTCCGGCACGTCGCGTTCGCCTGTTTCCAGCCTTTGACGCCGGACCGTGTACTCAATGTGGTCAGGTAAGCCCAATCCGGGTCAAAGAGATGCTCTACGAGATGGGATGGAGCCGTCCCAAACAAGCGCCATTATGGAAAGACCCGTTTGTGGCGTATCGGAAACCAGCCAAAGCAAAAGCCGATGAAGCACCGACGCCGCTGCGCCCCGGCCAGGGCAAGGCACTCTGGCGTGATTACAGCTCGTTGTTTCTTGCCGACGCGGATCTTCAGCCTGGGCTGGTGCGGCAGATGACAGGACTGATCGAGCAAGGGATCGTCGCGCCGAACCAGCGCGTGCGGTTCCGCTGTATCGGCATGAAAACCGACGGCAAGGCCAAAGTGTTTGAGTGGCTCGACGATGCCCTGAACGTTCCAACCGCGCTGCTGCGTGACGAGCGTGGCGCAGCAGCCGTACGCGAGGCGCTGAGTCGGGCCGAGGAGGTTGCACGCACGATTCGCTTCATCTTTACACGGCATATGAATCCTGAGCGTGGCGGCAAACAGGAGCACTTTCTGGGTATCCGCGCACGCATGGACGACGACTACTGGACCGCGCTGGCGCTACCGTTCCGCGATCTGATCAACACCGCTGCGACAATGGAGGCCGTCGATCGGGCGCGGGATACGTGGGCGCGAATCATCCTTGAGCACGCGCAACGTGCATTCGACGCCGCGCTGGAGCAGCTTGGCGATCGCGCGGATATGCTGCGGCGGCGCGTGGAAGCGCATACCCACTGTCGGAACGTTCTGTTCAAACATCGGAGGGACTGGAGCCTTGAGTAATACTGCACCTTCAAGCGATGTGATCGATCGCTTCGTCACACGGCTAGAGACGCTGGACGCGGGCGGGCGGGCGCGGCTCAAGCGCAACGCCGGGCACACGCTCAACGAAGCGCGCGATGTGTACCAGATCTTTTTCTCGCTCCTACCCTTGGGCGTTCAGGAGCGTCATCAGGACGACTATTTTTTGATCGCCACACTGTACGCTGTCGGCACTCGCCGCGACAACCCGCGACCGGCCAACCCGCCGCGCAGCTTAGGCGCGTCGCTGCGGCGGGTGCGGCAGCAGATCCAGGGTGACGGCGGCGATGACCATCGGATCAGCCTTGACAAGCGTGTCGAGACGCTCCTAGACGCCGACCGCGAGCAACTGCTGTTCCGGCTGCGTCAGATCATCAGCCTGCTCGTCGCGCACGACGTTGCCGTTGATTGGCGACGGCTGCTGCGCGATGTTCGCTCATGGGACCACGAGGATCGCTTTGTTCAGCTTGCCTGGGCACGCGATTACTTCGCGGCATCGTCGGAGACGCCACACGGCACGACTGACTCAACAACCGCCTCATCTGGAACAACACCAGCTAAGGAGTAGCACCGGCCATGACTCTGATAGCGATTCACCTGCTGCAAAACCACGCACCGTCCAACCTCAACCGCGACGAAAACGGCGATCCGAAAGACAGCATCTTCGGCGGCGAGCGTCGCGCGCGCATCTCCAGCCAAGCGATCAAACGGAGCATCCGCAAGTCCGAAGAGTTTCGCGCGGCCTTCGATCCGGCGCTGATCGGCGAGCGAACTCAGCTTCTGCCTACCTGGATTCGTGAGGAGTTGGTGGCGTTCAACGTCAGCGATGAAGAGCGTGCCGCGATCTTGCAGCACGCCGTCCGCTTCGGCAAAGGCGATAAGCGGTCTTCCGCCGCGCAAGTAGACGAGTCGGATAGCGACGACAAAGCGGCCAGAGGGCGCGGCAAGGGCAAGGGCAGCGCACAGCCCGTCAGCAACGGCGAGGAAACGCTGAAAACCGCGCAGCTCATGTTTCTGACCCGCCGCGAGGTGCAAAACTTGACGGCACGGCTGGTCGAAAAGTGCCGCGAGATCGGCCCATCGGCGTTTGCGGCGCTGGATACGGAAAAAGGTCTGGTCCAAGAATTCAACAAGAAGTACGGCGAGCTTGAGCCGCACGCGGTGGACATCGCCATGTTCGGTCGCATGACCACGTCCAGCCCGTTCAAGAACATCGAGGCTGCCGTGCAGGTTGCACCTGCGCTCTCTACCCATAAGATCGAGCCGGAGTTTGACTTCTACACGGCGGTGGATGACGTGTCGGGCGAATCGGGCGCGGGCTTCCTGGGCGACACAGCCTTCAACAGCGCTACCTACTACAAGTATTTCAACATCCACTGGGAAGGGCTGCTCGCCAATCTCCACGACGACCGCCAGATTGCGGCGATCGCCGTGCAAGCCCTGCTGCGTGCCGCGATGACCGCGATTCCGACCGGCAAGCAAAATAGCTTTGCGGCGCACAACCTGCCGGATTTCGCGCTCGTGGAAGTGCTGCCGAAGCATATTCCGTTGAGCTACGCCAACGCCTTCTTGAAGCCGGTGCGCGCCCGCAGCAATGAGTCGCTGATGGATGCGTCGATCACGGCGCTGACCGCGTATGCCGAAAAGCTGCCTGCCAAGTACAACCTTCAGGTCGATCGAGCCGTGTTCTCCATCCAGCAATACAACCTTGCCAACGCGATGGACTGTGACGATCTGAACGCGCTGGTTGCATGGCTTGAGGCGCGGCTGCCGCAAGCAGCGGAGGCGTGATGGCAAACACACTGTTTCTGCGGCTCGAAGGTCCGCTGCAATCGTGGGGCGTCCGCGCCCACTGGGAAGAGCGCGACACCGCCTTCGAGCCAACTAAATCGGGCGTGATTGGGCTGATCGGCTGCGCGTTAGGGCTGCGCCGGGACGACGATCGGCTGCGCGAGCTGTCGGAAGCGTTCCGCCTGGGCGTGCGCGTCGATCGACCTGGATCGCTGCTGGTGGATTACCACACGACCGGCGGCGCGAAGGCGGCGGACGGCGAGCCGGAGGGAATGCTGAACGCGCAGGGCAAGCTCAAGCGCGAAACTGACGTATCTACGCGGCGCTACCTGATGGATGCATCCTTCCTGGTAGCGCTGCGGGGATCGGACGCGGATGTTGCAGCGTGCGCCGAGGGGCTGCAACATCCGGTCTGGCCGGTCTTTTTGGGCCGCAAAGCCTGCGTGCCGACAGAGCCGGTCTTTGCGGGCATCGGCGACTATGAATCGCTTGAAGCGGCGCTCAAAGCCCACCCACTCCCTGAGCGGGTGATCGAGGCGGCGCGAGAGCCAACACTGCGTCTGCGGCTGGTGATCGAGTGCGATCCAGGCGAAGGCAACGCCCGCAACGACGCGATCGGCGTTCCGGCGCGACGGCTGTTCTGGCCGCGCTACGTGGATGAACGCTTCGCGTCGTTTGCTGCGCCATCCGAATCAACCATCAACACCTTCGAGGTTTAGGTATGCTGTACCTATCACGTCTCATGCTCAACGTGCGGGATCGCAACGTCCGCCGCGATCTCGCCGATGTCCAGCAGTTGCACCGGACGATCCTGCGTGCGTTTCCCAGCGTGCCGGAAGGCGTGTCGGCACGGGAGCACTTTGGCATCCTGTTTCGCGCCGAACCAGTGACCGATCAGCCGCTGGTGGTGCGGGTGTTGGTGCAATCGACACACACGCCCGACTGGTCGCATCTGCTGACGGGCTACCTTGCGCCACCCGCCGACGATCGACCGAATCCCGCCGTTCGTCAGCTCCTTGACTACGATCACGTGGTAGCGGGCATGACGCTGCGCTTCCGGCTGCGCGCCAACCCAACGCAGCGAATCGGGAAGGGCAATCTGGAGCAGGATGTGAAGTGGCGCGGCAAGCGCGTCGAGCTGCGGCGGGAAGCAGATCAGCTTACGTGGATCGGACGCAAGGCGGAGCAGGGCGGCTTTCGGCTGCTGTCGATCGCCACGCGCCCCGACCTGGCGGATGTACGGATCAGCCCGCAGGCCAAGGTTGTGGGGGCACGGAGCAAAGATCCCATTCGCAAGCCGATGACCTTCGGCGCGGTCCTGTTTGAAGGGCTGCTCCAGGTGCAGGATCGTGACCGCTTTCGGCAGACGCTGATTGCCGGGATCGGCAGCGGCAAGGCGTATGGCTTTGGCCTGATGTCGATCGGCACGTCGCGTGGAGGTGTGACGTGAGCAATCATAACCTGCGGATGCTGCCCAAAGTGCGCGATAGCTGGAGCTACCTGTATGCCGAGCGCTGCCGTGTTGATCAGGATGACAAGGCCATCTCGCTCCATGATCAGCAGGGTAAAACCGCCGTCCCATGTTCGGCGCTCACGCTGTTGATGCTTGGACCTGGCACCACGATCACGCACGCGGCAATTCGGACGCTAGCCGACAACGGCTGTACCGTACTCTGGACCGGCGAAAGCGGCGTGCGCTTGTACGCCCAGGGGTTAGGCGAAACGCGCTCGGCCCAGCGCCTCCTGCACCAGGCGCGGCTCTGCTCGAACCCGGCATTCCGGCTGAAAGTCGTGCGGCGGATGTACGAGATCCGCTTCCCCGAACCGCTCGATCCGGCCTTGACGTTGCAGCAGATCCGTGGCAAAGAGGGTATCCGTGTCCGCGAGTCGTATGCGAAGGCCAGCCGCGAAACGAGCGTGCCGTGGAGCGGTCGCTCCTACCAGCGCGACGATTGGCGATCTGCCGATCCCGTCAACCGGGCGCTCTCTGCGGCGAATAGCTGCCTCTACGGCATCTCGCACGCCGCGATCTTGTCTGCCGGCTACTCGCCGGGACTGGGGTTTGTCCACACGGGCAAATTACTCTCGTTCGTGTATGACATCGCCGACCTCTACAAGGTGGACATCACCATACCGGCAGCCTTTCAAGCGGCCAAGGACGGCGAAGACGGGGTCGAGGGCCGTGTGCGGCGCTTCTGCCGCGATTACTTCCGCGAGCAGCGACTCTTGAATCGCATCATCGACGACATCGATCGGGTGCTTGACGTTGGGCCATTGCCGACCGAGGATGCATTCGACGCTGACGCAGCAGCACCGGGCGACTTGTGGGACCCGGAATCGGGTGGCGTACCGGGCGGGGTCAATCAGGCCGACCTGATGGGAGACAGTATGCCATGACCGTGATCATTTTGGAGCGGGTGCCGACCAGCGTGCGCGGCGAGTTGACCCGCTGGATGCTCGAAGTCCAGGCAGGCGTGTTCGTGGGAACCCTCTCAGCGCTGGTGCGCGACCTGCTGTGGGAATATATCTGCGACAAGATGCGCGAGGGGGCAGGGGCGCTCATTCATCAGACGAATAACGAGCAAGGCTTTGCGATGCGCGTGTGTGGCAGAACCAGCCGTCAGCTTCGAGACTTCGACGGCCTTCAGTTGATCCAAATCCCGATATAATGCGGGGATCGTCCAGTGTCGTCCCCACAGGCGTGGGGGTGAACCGAAGCAATCAGATCGTATGAAGTCGATGCCTGGGTCGTCCCCACAGGCGTGGGGGTGAACCGCGGTGCGCACAAAAGAAGTTGCGCTTGAACTTGTCGTCCCCACAGGCGTGGGGGTGAACCGGACAAACGGACCATGAACGACGACACGATGCTGTCGTCCCCACAGGCGTGGGGGTGAACCGCGGGCCTGCTCGATCGCCTGCTGGCGCAGATCGTCGTCCCCACAGGCGTGGGGGTGAACCTGGGGAAGCGAGGGATCTGCCGACGGTCAATTCGTCGTCCCCACAGGCGTGGGGGTGAACCGTACGGCAGCAAGGTGACAGAGGAGGATGCCCGGTCGTCCCCACAGGCGTGGGGGTGAACCGGATGGCAAGCCAACCGATCACACGCTCAAGATGTCGTCCCCACAGGCGTGGGGGTGAACCGGGAATTGACGGTGATACCTGGTGCAAAGTGATGTCGTCCCCACAGGCGTGGGGGTGAACCGTTCCGAAGTCTGGGCACCGGCTGCCACAGGAAGTCGTCCCCACAGGCGTGGGGGTGAACCGGGCTGACGACCGCCTCGAAGTACGAGGCACAGGTCGTCCCCACAGGCGTGGGGGTGAACCGGCGATGGGGGCAAAGCGTTGCCTCCTTTCGAGGTCGTCCCCACAGGCGTGGGGGTGAACCGCTGCTGGCCGGAGCAAGCGGGAGCCTGATCGTGTCGTCCCCACAGGCGTGGGGGTGAACCGCCACTACGAAAGAGCGTCGATGCTGGCCGGCCGTCGTCCCCACAGGCGTGGGGGTGAACCGGCGCGTCACATAGCCGGTATTGTCCGGGGGATGTCGTCCCCACAGGCGTGGGGGTGAACCGGCGTTCGCGTGGGTAAAAACCAATCCAAAGACGTCGTCCCCACAGGCGTGGGGGTGAACCGCCTTCCGCATCGTCTGGGCCAAAAGCCCGAACGTCGTCCCCACAGGCGTGGGGGTGAACCGTTGTGGCGCAAGATTGTGCTACTGCGATCCGGTCGTCCCCACAGGCGTGGGGGTGAACCGGCTGATTTTTTCTACATCTTAACTTTTCTTGCGTCGTCCCCACAGGCGTGGGGGTGAACCGTCTGCAACGAACGGAGGAAAGACGAGTTGTACGTCGTCCCCACAGGCGTGGGGGTGAACCGGAACGCCGGGTCTATGCTGCATGCCGTGCAGCGTCGTCCCCACAGGCGTGGGGGTGAACCGCTAAGCACCGAGCGCGTCGACTCAGCGATCGCGTCGTCCCCACAGGCGTGGGGGTGAACCGATCCCGCCACCTACGTACATCGCGATGTGATAGTCGTCCCCACAGGCGTGGGGGTGAACCGAGATCAGCGGTGAGCGCATCAAACGGATAATTGTCGTCCCCACAGGCGTGGGGGTGAACCGCAGCAGCAACGGAGGCGGACTTGGTATGACTGGTCGTCCCCACAGGCGTGGGGGTGAACCGCTGAGCGTGCGGCGATGATAGGTATGCCATAGGTCGTCCCCACAGGCGTGGGGGTGAACCGACGATCAGCATCGTCGCGCTAGGAGGCGATTTGTCGTCCCCACAGGCGTGGGGGTGAACCGCAGCCGTTACCGGCTGGGTCGATTACGGCGTCGTCGTCCCCACAGGCGTGGGGGTGAACCGCCGCCCTTGGTCCGCTCTTCGAGCAGTTCGTTGTCGTCCCCACAGGCGTGGGGGTGAACCGCTGGTAACACCAATGAGGCATACATGGCAGCAGTCGTCCCCACAGGCGTGGGGGTGAACCGTCCGCTATGCACATAGGCTGCTGGATGGCGTAGTCGTCCCCACAGGCGTGGGGGTGAACCGTACACGCCTGGAAAAAAGTTCATTGCGTTTACGTCGTCCCCACAGGCGTGGGGGTGAACCGTCGCCGCCGGTTCCCGTCGCATCGATTCCGACGTCGTCCCCACAGGCGTGGGGGTGAACCGACAGTGTACAACTCTTCCTCGACTTGCATGATGTCGTCCCCACAGGCGTGGGGGTGAACCGATGATATACTAGACCTAGTGAAGTTACCTAACGTCGTCCCCACAGGCGTGGGGGTGAACCGAAATCCCGCGCCAGTTCCGCAGCCAGGCCCCCGTCGTCCCCACAGGCGTGGGGGTGAACCGTGGGATTGGAAGGCCCGCGCTGGTCTGTGGGAGTCGTCCCCACAGGCGTGGGGGTGAACCGTACGCTGCGCAGACGACGAAGCGGATCGAGGCGTCGTCCCCACAGGCGTGGGGGTGAACCGATGCAGATTCAGGAGTACACGCCGATCACGAAGTCGTCCCCACAGGCGTGGGGGTGAACCGCCCTCATCAAGGATGGCGTCAACGTCCGTAGCGTCGTCCCCACAGGCGTGGGGGTGAACCGATGATCAATGAACGCATAGGTCAACGGATCTTGTCGTCCCCACAGGCGTGGGGGTGAACCGATGATCGGGCCGTTTCAGGCGTCGATCTACAAGTCGTCCCCACAGGCGTGGGGGTGAACCGGAGCAGCCGGACACGCCGCAGGGACGCCGGGAGTCGTCCCCACAGGCGTGGGGGTGAACCGTAGGTTCGGCGGCAGTGTAGCAACAGCACAAAGTCGTCCCCACAGGCGTGGGGGTGAACCGTGACAAGGGCTTATCGAAAGGTCAGTGGGGCGATCGTCCCCACAGGCGTGGGGGTGAACCGAAGTATCGCATCTTCGCCAAGATGTTCTAGGAATCGTCCCCACAGGCGTGGGGGTGAACCGGATAGTCTCATTGAACGTGATCCGCTGCTGGTGTCGTCCCCACAGGCGTGGGGGTGAACCAACCATCCTTGATACTGGAGTAGTGTTCGGCAAACACATGCACCCTCATCATACGAAGATACAGTTTATGCATCACCTCGACGAAGGATCTTCATCATCGGCGATGAGGTCATTCCGGCGTGACTCCCCCTTCTTCGGGCGTCCCCCTTTGCTCTTTTCCTTCATCTTATAAGCTTCAACGTCCGCACGCTTAAACACCCAATACCGTCCGGCAATTTGACGGGCTGGGAGCTTGCCTTCATGAGCAAGCCGATTGACCTGTTGGCGAGTCACGCCTAACAACCGGGCAGCCGCGCCGCCAGTCAAATCATCATCAGTAGGGTGACTGTCTGACATACGTTCTGTACTCAGTATCAATGTCGCCTAATATAAGGACGACGGAATAAGGTACCACGGGACAGGCGCTCAAACAACTAGTTGACATTGTCACGTAGTTTTTGATAAAATAGGCTTACGAACATACCAGGCCCGCCTCGATGATTGAAGCCCAGCGAGACGGACCCGTAGCCCACAGGAAGGACTCTCTTCCCATGAGCACGCGCACTATACCACAGCCCGCCACCGAGACACTGACCCTGGACTACTACCTTGCCGGTGATGTGCTCATCATCGCCTCCGCGACCGTCCCTGGCCGCCTCTACGTCACCACCGCGAAGGACTGCTCCTGTCCGATTGGCCTCGAAGAGTGGCCCTGCGCCCACGCCGATCTGCGCCTGCGCCTGCGCTCTCCACAGGCGCACGATCCGTACCCGCTCGATCTGGACGCCTTGCCGTAGGCAGCAGCGTACGGCGAGCATCCCCCCGGCCTGCCGCTCCTGGAGCATCCCCTCATGCGGGAGGGTGCTGCCTGGTCCGCCCAGCGTGACCGCCGACCTGACCTACCAAGAATATGGTAGCATGGGCCGTCCGACATCGGTATCACAGATGAGGAGCACCCGATCCTGATTGCCCGTCGCTATGTACAGAGCCTGCGCCAGCTACAGCCCGATCTGGGGCGCTACTTCCTAGCGGTCGCGCTGCTGGGCTTCGCCGTCGACGGCGGCGTCTATGCGGTGCTGCTCAACCTGTTCCTCGCCCGGCTCGGCTACGGGCCGGCGGTGATCGGCCTGGTGAACGCCGCTGGTATGGTGGTCTTTGCGCTGGTCAGCCTGCCCGCGGGCATCGTCGGTGAGCGCTGGGGCAGCCAGCGGATCATGCTCTGGGGCGTGGGGCTGCTGGTGGCGGGCGCGCTGCTGCTGCCGCTGGCCGATCTGCTGCCGGTGGCGGCGCGCCTGCCCTGGCTGATCACCATGATCATCTGCCTCTACCTTGGCCTGGCCCTCGCCTTCGTCAACACCGCGCCCCTGCTCCTTGCCTTGGTCGCACCCCACCAGCGCAATCACGCCTACGCGACCCAGACGGCGCTGCTCGGCCTCGCATCCTTCATGGGCAGCCTGCTGGGCGGCCTCGTGCCGACCGGGGTGAGCTTCCTCATGGGGGTGTCGCTCGACCAGCCGATGCCCTACCGCTACGGGCTGATGGTGGCGGGGGTGGCCGTCATCCCGGGCCTGCTGGCCCTCGCCCGCATCCAGCCGGGTACCGTCCCCGCGCTGCCAGCCGTGCCGACAGGGGCACCTGGTGCCCGGGCCGCGACCTCGATCCGGGGGCTGCTCGCGCTGATCGCGCTGGTGCGGGTCTTGCAGATCGCTGGCCTGGCCGTGATCAGCACCTTCAGCAACCTCTACCTCGACGCCGCGCTCCACGTGCCGACGGCACAGATCGGGGTGCTGCTGGCCATGGGGCGCTTGGTCAGCGTGCCAGCGGCGCTGAGCAGTGCTGCCCTGAGCAGCCGGTTCGGCAACCGCACGGTGGTGATCGGCGCGTCGCTGGCAACGGCGGTGGGCATGCTTCCGATCGTGCTCATCCCCCACTGGGCCGCCGCGGGGCTCAGCCTGCTGATCGTCTCGGGGCTGTCGGGCGTGCGCTACGCGGCCTCGATGGTCTACTTCCTGGACCTGGTTCCGCCGCACCGGCGCGCCACGACCGCCGGCGTGACCGAGATGGCGGCCGGGATCTGCTTCACGGCGCTCACCTTCGGCGGCGGCTATATCATCACCCTGCTCGGCTACCGCGCCCTGTTTTTGCTCGGCGCGACCCTCACCGGCCTGAGCGCGGTGGTCTTCTGGGTCCTGTTTCGCGGACGGCAGGGGCACCCTCGCCCGGACGACCGTTGGTAACTCAGCCGGACATGCTGGCCACACCGAGCCCTATGAGACTCCGTTGGGAAAGTCGTTCCTTAACAGAGCATGGCTCTGCGCGAGAGTGGGCGAGGAGCAAGCTGGGCAAAGTGCCCGGCTCCCCGTCGGCGTTCGTCCAACGGCTCATTCCACAACCAGGCAATCACCCGCACCAGATTGATTGCCACCGCCGTGACCACCTGTTGGAGGTGCGTTCGAGCGATGCCAAGATAGCGACAGTGACGCAGATCAAACCGTCGCGTTGCCTGGGCAATACTGCTTTCCACGCCAGCCCGTAACGCATAGCGCGCCTGAACGTCGGCCGTCGCTTGCCGTTGGCGCGCCTGCTGGATCGCGATGTGGTAGCTTTGCGGGCGTACGGTGAGCTGGCGTGGCGCACGTTTGGTCGCCGTACACAGGTGACGCACCGGACAGGCGCGGCAGGGTGCTAGCCCAAAGCGAATCCGAATCACCGGATCGCCCGATACATCGCGGCCCGGCGTCCATTTGACGCTGCGCTGTCCCTGCGGACAGGTGGCAACTTGGCCTTCCCAATCAAGCACAAACGCCTGGAGGTCATAGCCGTTCCCGGCGCGGCGCTGCCAGCTATACGAGCCAAACGGTGGCCCAACGACATCAATCTGGTGCTGCACCTGGGCCGAGACCAGCAAGTCCGCATCGACATAGCCACTATCGAGGAGATGGGTGCCCGGCAGGAGATCGCGGTCTGCCAGCGCCTGCTGAATCAGCGGCCCAACGCTGCGATCTTGGGTCGTTGCCGCTGTGGTGAGCACCTGGGTAATCAGATCCGGCCGACCGGCATCACAGGTTTCACTGAGGTGGACTTTGTAGCCGACCCAATGGGTGTCACGCTTGCTGCTAGAGCGGGCTTCCAGATCATAGGGTGATTGAATCAACTGCGCGGACGGCGGTTTGTCACTCAGCGCGCGCAACTGGATGGTTTCGTGACCAGGAATGGTGCACCAGGAGCATTGCTGCATCCAGACCTGCCGCAGAATCTCGACCGCCGGGAGCGCGTGCAACTGCGGAGGACTCTCGGCGTCCCAGACCCACGTCAGGAGCTGATACCCATCGCTTGCAATCAGCTGCCCCAGCGCTTCTCGTTGCGTGGTTGCTTTGGGCAGGCGGGACTGCTCCGCCCGCAGACCATAGCGTTGAAACCACGCCTCAGGGATGTGAGCCTGAATCCAGGCGGGATCAGCCACGGTCAGGCGGTTGAGGGCGCAGCGCATGGTTTCCAGCACCACTTCCAGGTGATGCAGCGTGCGCACCGCAGCTAGGACATGCGTGGAATCCGTCCGCTGCGTGCCACGCGCCTTAATCAGACCGCTGGCTTTGCAGGCTGTCAGGAACGTATCCAGCAGACGCTGGGCGGCGTCGACAGCGAGGAGCCGTTCGCGAAAATCATGGAGGAGGGTGAAATCAAAGCCGGGATCGGCGAGGTCCAGGCTGAGCGCACATTTCCAATCAATGCACCGTCGCACCGCATCGGCCGCCTGCCGATCGGTCAGCCCCTCGATGTATTGCATGACCACGACGAGCGCGAGCCGCCAGGGGGCAACTTCGACCGGACGCCCGCCGACCGGATACAGATCGGCAAAGAGCCGATCATCAAAGAGGGTGCCAAACTCGGCCCGCCGATCGACGTAGAGATTCCCTTTGGGAAAGGCGCTCTGGACCGCAGCTGCCGTCACTTCAGGAACGGGGGGAATAGCGTGTGGATACAGCGTCATCACCGACCTCCTTGCCTCGACCAACCCCAACGTCTTGAGTATCATAGCAAATGAGGACAGTGCTACCTTAACCAACAGAGTCTCATACGGCTCGGTGTGCGTGCGCTATGCGTTCAATGCGCAGTGGCTGGTTGAAGTCCTTCCACAGGAGATCAACAGCCCTGGCAATATGATGGGTATATCCACCCATAACCGCGATGTGACGCAGCCGCGCACCCTGCGCCCCCACCAGGAGACGAAAGACGATTTCCCGCATGACCAGCGGTGCCAGCACGCGCACTTCGCCGGGTGAATCCACAAGCCTGAGCAGTCGTACCACCGCATCCAGGAGGCCCGTGTCCAGCGGACTCACGTCCATGGCCTTCACGTTGCCGTGCTCGCGCGGCGATCGAACATCGACCTCCATGAGAACCGAGCCGACCAGGTTGGGTCGAGGTGCACGCGGAGGCTGAGGTAGGGCTGCTCCTGCGAGGCTTCGAGGATCTGGCTCACAACCGGCAACTCGACCGTCGTAAGCAGGTAGTGTGCCGGGTCGTACCGATAGCGATCCGCTCCGAGCAAGATCTCC